>CAZCVU010000191.1:0-5535 GCA_964501745.1 uncultured Flavobacteriales bacterium
CTATGCCACGGTCCTCGATGGCTGGAAGCGCGCCGGCGCCGAACTCACCTTCTTCTCGCCGTTGGCCGACGAGGCACCTGACGAAGCTGCCGACGCAGTGTATCTGCCGGGCGGCTATCCCGAGCTGCACGCCCCGCGGCTCGCCGCAAACCGGGTGTTCTTAGGACAGTTGCGTGCGGCCGCCGCGCGCGGTGCGACTATCTATGGCGAATGCGGAGGATACATGGTGTTGGGCGGGGTACTGGTAGATGGCGACGCGCACGCACATGAGATGGCTGGGTTGCTACCGCTCACGTCTTCGTTCGCCGAGCGACGTCTGCATCTTGGTTACCGTCGCGCAACCACACTTGCTTCGTCTCCATTGGGTGAGAGAGGTACGAAGTATCGCGGGCACGAATTTCATTATACCGGCGTCAGGTCCGAGGGACCGGGTGACAATTTCCTCGAGGTCACCAATTCGCGCGGCGAGAACCGGGAAGCGGTCGGCCTGATAAATGGCCGTGTTGCCGGCTCCTTTATTCATCTGATAGACCGTGAGTCATGATGGATAGACCCTTTTGGCGGCGCAAAACCTTGGCACAGATGACCGACACGGAGTGGGATTCGCTGTGCGACGGTTGCGGCCAATGTTGCCTGCATAAACTGGAGGACGAGGGTAGCGGCGAGATTACGCCCACCGATGTCGCCTGCCGCTATCTTGATCTTGGATCTTGCCGCTGTTCCGACTATGAAAACCGGCAATCCAATGTCCCGGACTGCGTGCGTCTGACGCCCAAGCTGGTGCCGCAACTGAGGTGGCTCCCGTCGACCTGCGGCTATCGTCTTGTCGTAGAGGGGCGTGATCTATTCTGGTGGCATCCGCTGAAATCGGACGATCCGGAAAGCGTGCACCGCGCCGGTATCTCAGTGCGTGGCTCGGCGGTTTCAGAAGACGACGTTGCGGACGTTGAGCGGCGGACGATCGAGCGACTCAAGGCCGTACGCGGCAACATCCGCTATGCATCCTGGGACGACGGCTAATCCCTAGGTCGCGGGTTTCGAGGGTTGCCGGACCGTGACCGTCCCCTGCTTCACGGTGACCAGCGCCAGCCCGGCGAAAATGAAGGCGACAGACGCCCATATCCAGAGGCTATGAGCCTCGGCAAAGAACAATATCCCCCAACCTATGCCAGTGAGGGTGATGACGTAGGAGGTGACCGAGAATTGGACCGCCCCGACCATCCGCAGGATCTCGAAGAACAGGATGTAGGCAAGGACTGACGCGCCGATCGGCAGCTTGGGAGGGCAACGGCGTGCGTTTCTCGTCCATTGGGCATTGTTAGCCTATACCTCCGGCACGGGAAACGTGTGTTGGTGTCAACGCGCCTTGCATACGCTTGCTTGCACCGGCGCAGAGCAGCAGCTATCAACGCAACATGACGCGACACCGCGAGGTCCAGCTCGACGGCATGGCGGTGCCGCTTCTTGTGCGGCGCAACCGCCAGGCGCGGCGCATTCTCACACGTATCGATGCGACGACCGGTAGCGTTGTGCTGGTCCTTCCACCAGGTGCATCCGAGGCTCAAGGGCATGAATTTCTTTACAAGCAAGCAGGTTGGCTGCTGCGACGTCTGTCCGAGCTGCCAGCGCGCATTCCGTTCACCGACGGCGCGATGATCCCGTTTCGTGGCCAAGCTCACAGGATCTGCCAACAGCCAACCGAACCTAAAAGCGTGCGGCGTGTGAAGGGCATTATCGAAGCCGGTGGCCGCCCGGACACGCTATCACAGCGACTTGACGCCTGGCTCCGCGCCGAGGCCCGGTCAATGATCACATCGCTGGCGACGGAAAAAGCCGCCGCAATTGGCCGCAAGCCATTTGCAGTCAACATCCGAGATCAGAAGAGCCGCTGGGGAAGCTGCTCGTCCTCCGGGCGGCTTTCCTTCAACTGGCGGCTGATCATGGCGCCGCACCAAATCCTCGACTATGTGGTGGCTCATGAGGCGGCTCACCTAGCCGAGATGAACCACTCGGAGAAATTCTGGGCCATCGTCGGCCGACTGACGGATGACGCTGGGCAGGCAAGGAATTGGCTGAAGCGCCATGGCGCAGGCCTTCACCGCTACGGATAGCTGCCGCAAAACCAGGTGTCGGTTGCGCTTTACCGCCCGCATCTAGCGTGAGATACACGCGCGGACGATGCGGACGCACCGTTGGCGTACCTGAAGCCCAAGGCCCCACCATGCCACTGTTTGAACCCCGGATCGCGCCGGTGCTTGTTGTAGCCGCCGAGTTCCTGCGACCGCCCTTGATCAGCTGAGCAGTCCTTTGCCGCAACCGACCGCGTTGATCGTCATTATCCTGCTCACCCTTCTCGTGGCCATGGGGGCTATTTCCACCGATATCTACCTGCCCTCGCTGCCGTCGATCGCGGCTGAGTTTGCTACCGATACAGCGTCCGTGCAGTTGACGCTCAGCATCTTCATGATCGCCTTCGCGGTGAGCCAGCTCGTCTATGGGCCGATCTCCGATCAGTTCGGTCGGCGGCCGGTGCTGCTCGGCGGCATGAGTTTGTATCTCGTCGCCTGTATTGGTTGCGCGATGGCCAGCTCGATCGAGACGCTGATCTTCGCGCGCTTCCTACAGGCACTGGGCGCCTGTTCGGGCCCCGTCGTCGCCCGGGCAATCGTGCGCGACGTCTTCGGGCGCGAACGCTCGGCCAAGGTCATGGCCTACATGGGAACAGCGATGGCCCTGGCGCCCGTGTTGGGACCAATTGCCGGTGGATTTCTTCAGGTGTGGTTCGGCTGGCAGGCGAATTTCGCGGTTATGGCGGCGCTTGGCGGACTCTCGTTGGTTGGCGTTCTATTGCTGCTGCGTGAGACCAACATCAACAGAGACGCCGGAGCCGCCAAACCATCGCGGGTGCTGCGGAACTACGGCGGTCTCGCCCGCGATCGCGGCTACATCGGCTACGTTCTGTGCTCCGCATTCGCATTTTGCGGGCTGTTCTCCTTCATATCCGCCTCGTCGTTCGTGTTCATCGGGCTGCTCGGGTTGGCCCCGAACATCTACGGCATGTGTTTTGCCGCCGTTGCCGGTGGCTTTATGGTGGGTACGTTTTTCGCCGGCCGACTGACGACGCGTCTTGGAATAGATCCACTGGTGCGCATCGGAACGGCTGTCACCATGGCGGCTGGCAGCTTGATGATCGTGCTGATGTGGGTCGGATTCTTGTCCGTTGGCAGCATCCTCATCCCCATGATCGCCTTTATGGTCGGCTTCGGCCTGTTGCATCCCAACGCCATGGCCGGCGCAATCGGCCCGCATGCCTCGCGGGCCGGCGCAGCGTCGGCGCTGCTGGGATTTGTTCAACTTGGCTCGGCGGCGTTGGTCGGGGTCGCCGTCGGACATACCCTAGGCAATTCGGCAATGCCAATGGTGCTTGCGATCTTCCTCTCCGGCGTCGCCTGCTTCACTGCCTATATGTCGCTGGTCCGGCCCGCATCGCAGCGTCTGCCGATTGAAGGACCGCCGACGTCTGAGGCACAAGAGGGGCCTTAGCGAACCGCCTTGGCGACCGAGCCAACGCCCGGCAGGGCCGAGGACGGTACCCCTGTGAGCGCTCCCGTCATAAAGCGTCGCCAAGCCGGCGCGGCCAGCGAGCCACCAGTCACACCGTCCATGGATCTGGCATCATCGTTGCCAAACCACACCCCCGCGACCAGATCGGGCGTGTAGCCGACAAACCACGCATCCCGGTACCCTTGGCTGGTGCCGGTCTTTCCGGCTGCCGGCCTGTCCAAGCGGGCTGCTTTACCCGTTCCCCATGACATCACCGACGCAAGCATATCGTTCAGCGCCGCGACATGCCCGGCCGCAATGACACGGCCAGCACCATCACCGCTGCGCCTGTAGAGCACCGCTCCATCACGATCTTGGATCGCCTTGATACCGTGGGGCCAGACCCCGTAGCCGCCGTTGGCGACAATCGCATAGGCACCCGTGAGCTCAAGTAAACTTACCTCATGCACGCCCAACGCAAGCGAGGGTTCGGGTGTCAGTTCGGCAGTAATGCCAAGACGTCTCGCCGCGCGGACGACCTCATCGCGTCCAACGCGTTCACTCAATCTTACTGCCACCCCATTAATCGACCTTGCGACACCTTCGCGCAGGGTAATGGCACCGCGAAAACTGTTTCCCGCGTTGCGCGGCGTCCAGCCTTCAATCGTCACCGGCTCGTCTGAAACCGTCGAGTCCGGCTGAAACCCGCCTTCGAGCGCCGCCAGATAGACGAACAACTTGAACGTCGAGCCGGGCTGTCGTTCGGCCTGGCCAGCGCGGTTAAACTGACTGGTACGGTAGTCGCTCCCGCCAATCATGGCAGCGACGGCGCCGTCTGGCGCAAGCGCGACAAGCGCGCCTTGCGCTACATGCTTGGCTGTGGCATCGCGGAGTGCCTGATCGACGGCCACCTTGGCAATCCTTTGCAGGCGAGGCTGAAGTGTCGTCAGCACCACGAGATCTCGATCCGGCGCAGCAACGAAGCTTTCGACCTGCTCGATCACCCAATCCGTGAAATAGCCCGAATCGAGTTTAGCCGACTGGCGAGCGACCTGGCGCGCGGCACGCGTCTTGCCTGCCAGCTCCGATTCGCCAGCCTGCACTGCGGCCGCCGCTTCGTCCTTGGTCAGCCATCCGGCAGCTACCATCGCGGTCAACGCGCGGCGTGCCTGGCGCTTGGCGCGTTTTGGGTTGGCACGTGGATTGTCGCGCGACGGCGCCTTCAGCAAGCCAGCGATAAGCGCTGACTCATAAAGCGAAAGGTCGCGACCAGACTTAGCGAAATAGCGAGCCGCCGCTGCGTCGACGCCATAGCTGCCGGCGCCGAGATAAACCCGATTGAGGTAGATCGACAGGATCTCGTCTTTGGAGAATCGCCGTTCGAGCCATAACGCCAGCAGCAGCTCCTGGACTTTGCGTCGAACAGTGCGGTCATGGGTGAGGAACAGGTTCTTGGCAAGCTGCTGCGTTATCGTGCTTCCACCCTGACGGATTGCGCCGGCGCGCAGGTTAACGATGGTGGCGCGCGCAAGACCTCTGGGATCAATCCCGCCATGCTCGTAGAACCGCCTGTCCTCGGTAGCCAACACGGCCCAGAGCAACGTCGCTGGCACCTCCTCCAAGCTCAGGACAGCACCATAGAAGTCGCCACGCCGCCCAAGTTCACTGCCATCGGCAGCAAGAACCGTTATTGTCGGCTGGCGAGTGGTTGCCGAATTCAGACGTTCGAGCTCGGGCAGATCATAGGCAAACCAACCGACGGCAAATAACGTTGCAACGCTCGCCCAGACGGCGCTGACAAGTGTGAGGTAGGTAATCCTCGAGATCAGCGACCGCCGGCGCGACGAAACTTCAGGCCTGCCGCCGTTCGGTGATCCCCTGCGCTTCGGTTTTACGCGACGCACCATGTCTAAACATAGCGGCTTCGGGACCAGGCTCAGCATATTTTGTGATTGCGCCGGTTCGGCTGCGAGTCACGGTGGATTGGATCTT
>CAZCVU010000192.1:0-5530 GCA_964501745.1 uncultured Flavobacteriales bacterium
CATACTCACGCGGTTCGGCCAGCTTGCTGACGGCAGTCGGCATACGGGCGGCCACACACGGGTCCCACCGACCATTCCAACCGAAAGGCTTCGGGCAGCCACGATCATGGCCGAATTCGGCTGGCGACAAACCAAGCCTTGACACAAGCTCATGCTGGCGCAACCTGTGGCGACAAACTCAGAACTCGAAGACGGCGCTGTAGATGAGGACTCCGAGGGCGGCCGCGGTATAGAAAGCCGTGGCCGCAATCCCAAAAAACAGAATGTTGCCGACGCGGCGTAGAGGGTGGGCGCGACGCAATTGACCGATTCGAATGTTATCCCGGCGTTCATGGCCGGCGACGATTGTTAGAAAGTAGCGGGCCAGCGGAAACGAAATCCGGATATCGACCGCGTGATCCGGCGCCCATGACTTGGGCGCCACCTCGTCGGCAGCGCGGGCAATCGCGCTCCTCTGTGCATCGTTCAGGGTCTCGGCGGTTGCCGCCGGTAGGCGCGCCAGAAGCTGATCGCCGTGGCTCGTCGACGGTTTTCCCTCATGCGTCATCGCGATCTCCTGGCTAGTAATCGCTCTGTAGGTAGAAAATCTATCACGATCCGGGCAAGTTATGCGTGAGTAATAGTACGCATATCTCTGTATCTCTGTCGTGTCATGTACGCCTTGTCATCAGCGGTAATTAGAGTAACTTGAGATGACTGCGTCGACCATAACTTGTACGAGGAATGTCATGCTGGTCCAGGCGGAAGATCGCAAAGGCAAAGCGATCAGGAATGCCGTGAAGAAGTTGGGGTCGAAGGCCAAGCGCAAGCGGGCTGACGGTACAGAAGCCTTCATCCGTCACTTCTACGACAATGTACCACCCGGTGACATTGCCGAGGAGCAGCCAGAGGACCTATACGGCGCTGCCGCCTCGATCCGGCAGTTTGCCGCCAAGCGCATGCCGGGGGAAGTAAAAGTGCGCGCCTTCAACCCGCGCGTCGAAGAGCATGGCTGGGATGCGCGCCACACGGTCGTCGAAATCATCAACGACGACATGCCGTTTCTTGTCGATTCGGTGACGATGGAGCTCAATCGTCTTGGCCTGGGCGTTCACCTGGTTATTCATCCGCAGTTTGACGTCGTGCGAGATCGATCCGGCAAGGCCCGTTCCTTCCATTCGGCGCGCCGTGGGCCAAAGAATGCCAACCGGGAATCGATCATGCATGTCGATGTCGATCAACAAACAGTCCCGGAGATATTAAGGGAGATAGAAGCCGGGTTGTTGCAGGTTCTGGACGACGTGCGTGCGGCCGTCAGCGACTGGCCGTTGATGAGGGACCGGGTCGAGGAGATTGTCGAGGAGCTGACGAACTCGCCGACGAAGCAGGCGGAGGCGGACGTGCGGGAAGCAATCGCCTTCCTGAACTGGATCAACGACGACCACTTCACACTCCTGGGTATCCGTGACACCGAATATGTCGGGCGTGGTCGCAATGCGAAGATCAAGATCTTACCGGATGGGGCTCACGGGATTTTGCGCAAACCGGATGTTCAGGTCTTCGATGGTTTGCGCAACCTTGGACGTTTGCCGGTCGAGGTCCAGGAATTTCTGCGTCAACCGCGTCTGCTGCGGATCGCCAAGTCAAACCGTCGCTCTACCGTGCATCGGCGCGTTCACATGGATACCATCGCCGTCAAGAAATTCGATCGCCGAGGCAAGGTCACAGGCGAGCATCTGATTGTCGGACTGTTTACGTCAGCCGCTTACAGCCAGAGCCCACGGGAGATTCCGCTGCTTCGCCGCAAGGTAACTGAAGTCATTCGCTTGTCCAAATTCGATCCGCGAAGCCACGTCGGTAAGGCGCTTCAACATATCGTTGAAACGTTCCCGCGCGACGAATTGCTGCAAATCGATGCGGAGGACCTGCTCGAAATCAGTCGTGGTGTAATTCACCTGCAGGATCGGCAGCGTATCGCCCTGTTTGCGCGGCGCGATGCCTTTGAACGGTTTGTTTCGGCTTTCGTGTACATTCCCCGGGACCGCTATACGACAACACTGCGACTCACCTTCCAGGAGATCATTTGCAAAGCCTTCAACGGGACGATCGCGGCGCATTTCGCACATTTGACTGATGAGGTGTTGGGCCGCCTTCACCTCATCGTTGCGACGACGCCAGGGACCATCCCGGACTACGACTTGGCCGAGGTTGAGGCGCAGCTCATCGAGGCGGCGCGGAGATGGAGTGATCGGCTCAATGAAGCCCTCGTTGAGGAGCTTGGCGAAGAGCTCGGCAACGCGCTGCTTCACCGCTATGGGGAGGCCTTCCCGACTGCTTATTGTGAGCAGTTTAGCGCGCAAGCCGCGGTGTTCGACATTCATCGCATCGAGCAGGCTCGGGCGTCGGACGCACTAAGCATGAACCTCTATCAACCTGCCGAGGCTGCAGGCCACCAGGTCAAGTTCAAGATCTATCGTGTGGGTGAGCCGGTTCCTTTGTCCGATGTGTTGCCGATGCTTGAGAATATGGGGCTGGAAGTCATCAGCGAAGTTCCCTACGAGGTCGCGCCCCTAGGTTCGGAATCCAATGTTTACATCCACGATTTTTTGCTCCAGGCAGGCGTTGACGAGGACATCCGGATCGATGGGGTGCGCCAGTCGTTCCACGATACGTTTGGCCGCGTCTGGCGCGGTGAATTGGAGAATGACGGCTTCAACCGCCTGGTGTTGCGCGCCGGGCTGGGTTGGCGAGACGTCGTCGTATTGCGCTCGTGCTGCAAGTTTCTGCGACAGGCGGCGATCCCGTTCTCTCAGGAGTATATGGAAGAAACGCTGGCGACGAACCCCCACCTCGCTGCGCTCTTGATACGGCTGTTTCATGTGCGCTTCGATCCGGAACTTGCGGGCAATCGGGACCGCGAAGTCAAGGCTGTCACGGCACAAATCGCCACTCGGCTCGACGAAGTACAGAATCTCGATGAAGATCGGATGCTGCGCCGGTTTCTAAATCTCATTGAGGCGTCCCTCAGAACCAACTTTTTTCAACGCGACGCTTCCGGCGAACCGAAACCGTATTTCTCCGTCAAGTTCGACAGTCAGCGCTTGGACGACTTGCCGCGGCCGCGGCCGCTCCGCGAGATTTTCGTCCACAGCCCGCGGTTTGAGGCGGTGCATTTGCGGTTCGGCTTGGTGGCGCGCGGCGGGCTGCGATGGTCGGACCGGCGTGAGGACTTCCGGACCGAGGTGTTGGGTCTTGTCAAGGCGCAGCAGGTCAAGAACGCGGTCATTGTGCCGGTCGGCGCGAAGGGCGGTTTTATCTTGAAGAAGGCGCCGCCCGCCTCGGATCGGGAGGCTTTTCTCGCCGAGGGTATCGCCTGTTACAGGTCCTTCATCTCGGCCATGCTTGAGATCACCGACAATCTGGTTGGTGACGAGACGGTCCACCCGGACCACACCGTCCGCTGTGACGGCGATGACCCCTACTTGGTCGTTGCTGCCGACAAGGGGACTGCGACCTTTTCGGACTATGCCAACGAGGTTGCCGTCGACCACGGCTTTTGGCTGGGCGATGCCTTCGCGTCGGGCGGTTCGGCCGGCTTTGATCACAAGAAGATGGGTATTACCGCCCGTGGTGGGTGGGAGTCGGTCAAGCGGCACTTCCGCGAGTTGGGCCACAACACCCAGTCTGATGACTTCACTGTGGTTGGCGTTGGCGACATGTCCGGTGATGTATTTGGGAACGGCATGTTGCTGTCGCGACATATCAAGCTGGTCGGCGCATTCAATCATCTGCACATCTTCGTTGACCCGGACCCCGACCCCGAGAAGAGTTTTGCCGAGCGGCAACGTCTGTTCGCGCTGCCGCGCAGCAGTTGGTCCGATTACGATCGCAAGCTGATCTCCAGAGGCGGCGGTGTGTTCGAGCGATCGGCCAAGTCGATTGCCCTGACGCGGCAGATGAAAGCGCTGTTCGGCATCGACAGCGACCAGGTGACCCCCGCCAGGCTGCTGCGCTGCATGCTGATGGCCGAGGTCGATCTGCTGTGGTTCGGGGGCATCGGCACGTATGTAAAAGCCAAGTCGGAAAACAATCTGAATGTTGGCGACCGCGCCAATGATGCCATTCGCGTCGACGGTGGCGAGCTCCGCTGCAGGGTCGTTGGCGAAGGTGCAAATCTGGGTGTCACGCAGAGCGGCCGCATCGAATTTGCACGTGCGGGGGGGCGCATTAATACCGATGCCATAGACAATTCCGCCGGCGTTGACTGTTCGGACCATGAGGTCAGCATCAAGATCCTGT
Source organism: uncultured Flavobacteriales bacterium (assembly GCA_964501745.1). Taxonomy (GTDB): domain Bacteria; phylum Pseudomonadota; class Alphaproteobacteria; order UBA8366; family CAVOAK01; genus CAVOAK01. The sequence continues at coordinate 4,279 of CAZCVU010000192.1, forward strand.
TGGGTGAGGTGATCGATCGCGGCGATATGACGCTCAAGCAACGTGACGCCCTGCTGGTGCGGATGACCGACGAAGTGGCGGATCTGGTCCTCGTCAACAACTATCGGCAGACGCAGGCCATTTCGATGGCGCTTGCCTCGGCGCCCACGTTGTTAGACGCGCAACAGCGCCAGATGCGGGTGCTGGAACGGGCCGGAAAGCTTGATCGCGATATCGAGTTCCTGCCAAATGACGAGGAAATCGATGAGCGGTCTACGGCAAAACAAGGCCTGACATCTCCGGAAACTTCGGTCCTGCAGGCCTATGCAAAGATTGCCGTCTATGACGCCTTGCTGGAGTCCGACCTACCAGACGACCCGATGCTTGGTGTCGTGCTTGCCCGTTATTTTCCGGCTCCATTACGTGAGAAGTACGCTGACTCGATTGGTCGCCACAGGCTGCGGCGCGAAATAATTGCGGAAGAGGTGACAAATTCGATCGTCGATCGTGCCGGGTCCACTTTCGTTACCGAAATGCAAGAACGCACGGGTAAGGATATTCCGGAGATTGCGCGTGCCTACATCATCGTTCGCGAGGCGTTTGGGCTGCGGCCTCTCTGGGCGGAAATCGAAGCGCTGGACAATAAGGTGCCTGCGGAACTGCAGATCGCCATGCTGCAGCAGACGGTGAAGACTGTGGAGCGAACAACCCAGTGGATGTTGCGTAACTGCAAAGCCGGGCTCGACATAAAGCGGCATATCGACGAGTTCGCTCCGGGCGTGCGAACGCTTCGCGAGAAGATGGCGGATTTTCTGGTACCCTCTGAACTTGCCGATATCCAGACCCGGACTCAGCGATACAGCCATCCTTCAGTGCCAAAATCGCTTGCCGAGTGTATTGGTCAGATCAAGGCCCTCTCGTCGGCCTGCGATATCGTCCGCATTGCGGCCGCAACCAAGAGTCCGGTCGAAAATACGGGTCAGACGTATTTCAGCGTGGGCGAGTATTTCAAGCTCAACTGGCTACGGCGTCATGCAAATCGGCTGGTCCCGGAAAATCACTGGCACGCCCTGGCGATCCATATGATCATGGATAATCTCTGGGGATTGCAGGGCGGACTGGCGACCAGTGTGGTTGCGAAGTACGGACGTCGCAAAGATCCAATCAAGGCCTGGGTCGCTAAGCACCAGGAGCCGAGCGCGCGCATACTCCAGCTTCTGGCCGAGCTGGAAACGGCCTCCCAGATCGACCTTGCCATGTTGACGGTGGCCAA
>CAZCVU010000193.1:0-5515 GCA_964501745.1 uncultured Flavobacteriales bacterium
GCCGCAAACCGGCCGCTCACGTGGACCATTTTCTCACCGCCGTTCTCAGCTCGGCCCTGAAGCCATCCGTCAGGTCGTGCAGGTGGACCGCCTCGTATTTGAGCGACCGCCACAGCCGCTCGATGAAGATGTTGTCCATACACCGGCCCCGGCCGTCCATCGAGATCGTGATCTCGACGCCCTTGAGCACGCCGATAAACTCGAAGCTGGTGAACTGGCTGCCCTGATCGGTATTGAAGATCTCCGGACGGCCGTATCGCGCCAGCGCCTCGTTCAGCGCCTCGACGCGGAACCGGGCATCCATGGTGTTCGACAGCCGCGACGCCAGTACATGACGCGTCGCCCAATCCACGATCGCTACCAAATACAGGAAGCCACGCTGGACTGGAATGTAGGTGATTTCGGCGCATCAGACTTGATTGGGCCGGTCGATCGCAAGCCCCCGGAGAAGACAGGGATAAACCCGGTGCGACGGCCCAGGTTACGATTGATGTGCTGGCGCGTACGGCCGTCCTCGTAGACGCTCTCGACGAGATAGACGTAGATGGAATTGCCGACGCGCTTGTGGTGAAAAAACATGGCGGCCTCCTGCCAGTAGCATCGGCGAGGCTGCCAAAAACGCAAGCAAAGAGCCGAATCACGGCCAAAAAATTAGGTCAGACGATTTTCCGACCCAGATACTACCCTATGAATCCTGCGGGTTTCAAAGCCTCAAAAGGCCAAAATCGGGGACCAACTGTAGAAGATGGGCTTAACACAAAACGTCGTGCCCCACACCCGCGCGATCTCCCCATCCGGCAGCTACGATTTCAAGAACCTGCAGCATCTCTTCGGCTTGGCGCGCGCGAGTGTATTTAACGGCCGCGCGCTGGCCAGCCGCACCGAGCCGTTCCCGCAGGTCGGAATCGTTCGCCAATTTGATGACCGCAGCGGCCAGCGCGGCCGGCTCCTCGGCCGCAACTTGCAAACCGGCCCCCTCACGTGCAAGGATCTTACTCGCCTCACCCGTCGGCGCCGCAAGTAAAATCGGAATCCTCATGGCCATCGCCTCGAATAATTTCGAAGGGACAACCTCACTAAATACTGGCGAATTTCTAAGATGTACAAGCGCGACATCACAAAGACTCCAAATTTCGGGCATCATTTCTTTTGGTTCAGATGGCCGAAATATTACATTCTCCAAATGCCGTTCGCGTGCGTAGTCAATCAAGTCCGACCGCTCGGCACCGTCGCCTACGAACAAGAACCGTATGAGTCGTTCACTCCGGAGGCGGTCTGCGGTGTCAAGCACATTGTGTAATCGGTGTGCCATCCCGTGGGTGCCGATGTAACCGATCACCAAAGAGTCTGCGATCCCCCATTCTTGTGCTAAACCTGTATTGCGTGCTCTCAGGCTATATTTTGACAGTTCTACGCCGTTCATCACAACCGCGATCTTGTCACCGCTAATTCCTCGCTTGACTAGGTTTCTCTTGAAGGCAAACGTACGCGCAACGACCGCCGCCGATCGACGGTACAAGAATAACTCGAGTTTCTCCATGATCCGCAGTGCAAGGTTGGGCCTCATTGCTCCTACTGCCAGGATGGATGCGGGCCAAATGTCACCCAACTCGAGGACGAACGGTACTCTGCGAACCGCCCCCAACAGCCACCCGGCAACGGCAGAGAAAAACTGCGGCGAGGTCGCCATGACTACGTCGGGTCGATGCTGCAAGATCCCACCGGCGAAACCCGTGAATAAGAAACTTAGGAAATCCAGCAACCGGCGATACTTTCCGCGGTTCGGCGCGATGAACGATTTCACGCGGACGACCTTGATCCTGTCAATCCATTCGGTCTGATACCATCGATTCTCATACCCTTCATAGAGCTTCCCTTGCGGAAAGTTAGGCGCGGTCGTTATGACGGTTACGTCGTGCCCCCAATTCGTCCAATAGCAGGCGCGCTCATAGACCCTTGTCGCGGCGGCGTTAGTCTCAGGCGGAAAATTCTCCGTGAGAGACAAGATCCTCACAATCGAAAATCCTGCCAAGTCAAAAAAGAAAACCGGTCGTCGACGTGAGACAGTGCGCGCCCGTAGAGTTCAAGCGTCTCGCGCACGATGACGGTCTCACTGTATTCGATCTCGACCTTTGCTCGGGCCGCGGCACCCATGCTCTTACGCAACTCGGGCTCTGCGGCAAGCTTGCCGACCGCATCGGCGAGCCCCATCCAATTCTCAGCCGGCACGAGAATTCCGTCGACATTATGAGTCACAAGGTCGTTGCATCCAGGTACGTCGGCAGTAACGATTGGCCGTCCGCAGGCTGCGGCTTCGAGCAGCGACTTGGGCATCCCCTCACGGTAAGACGGAAGGATTGCGATATGGCTTTGGGCCCATACCTCCGCGATGTCATTTCGATGTCCCAGCCATTTGACACAGCCTTCACGATGCCACTGGTGCAGGATTGCCTCGTCCAGGCTCGAGGGATTGGCCGGATCGGGTGCGCCAACGAGCCACGTCCGCACTGGAGTCCCCCGGCGCCTTAGTTCGCGCGCAGCAAGGACGACCTCGCGCACTCCCTTGTCCTTAAGCATCCGGGAAACCATGGCCACCGTGATCGGACCTTCGGGCTCGGGCGTATACGTGAAGTGGTCGGTATCCACTCCGGATCCCATGATGACCGTGATTCGATCTCGCGAGATTAGCCGACCTCCGACCATGGACTCGGCATCGGAATGATTCTGCACGGTCAACCAATTTCCTTGTCGGCGCAATATTACTTTGAGCACTTTCTTGATCATCATTCGTGCAATTCTAATTCGCAGGTGCCCAGAGGTAAAAATGTAGCCCATACCGGCAAGAGCGCTCACAACTACGGGCGATCGCACGAGATTGGCCGCGATGCAGCCATAAATCACCAGTTTGAGCCCGACTTGGTGTAGAATATCAGGGCGCTCCCGCTTCAGGAGCAGCACTAATTCCAGAATGGACCGGATTTCTTTCCACGGGGCTCGATCCCTGCGGTGCATTCGGATTGGGATGACCCGGAACCCTTCTCGCTCGATTGCTGACCCATGGTCCTTGACGCGCGTGGCAACAGTCACTTCCCAGCCAAGGTCATGACACGCGCGTGCTAAAATCAGTCGGTGCGAAAGGAAGTACCAATCCTCGGTAACGAGGAACAGGATCTTTATTTTATTCTGCTGTTCTTTACGATTACCCGGACGCATTGTTTTCGCCACAATGATCAGACACTGACATTTGTGCCACAAATTGGGATTGAGGTTACCGCTACCGCGATCTCGTGAAAGCCGATTGTGCCCTGTTTGGGGCTCTAATTCTAGAAAAATTGCTGCGATTTTCTAATCCTTTCGTCACGGTCTAATCGCAATCGACGGTGGGTCGATCCACATGCGGAACCACAGTTCGAGAAAGAGCAGTGCCCAGATTCGATAATGGTTGGCGCGGCGTCGAGCGACGTGATCGTCTAAGAGCTGGCGAACCCACTCGTGGCAAAACAGGCCTCTCGCGCGAGCGCGCTCCGACAACAGAACGTCATACGCCATTTCCCTGAGTTCATCGCGCAGCCAACGATCGATGGGAACGCCGAACCCCATCTTGGGTCGGCGCAGCAGCTCACGAGGCAGACGGTCCGCCATTGCCGACTTCAGCAACGATTTCGTTCTCAGGCCTCGCATTTTGGTTCCCGCCGGGATCGACGCGGCAAATTCCATGAGCTCATGGTCGAGGAATGGCGAGCGAGCTTCAAGTCCGTGCGCCATTGTTGCCACGTCTACCTTCACAAGCAAGTCGTCTGGCAGATAGGTATGGATATCGGCCGACGCGGCCAGCGCCGCTACCGGGGCATCGCCTTCGAACCACGGAGTGAGCGACCTGAGGCAGTCGTCGCCGAGCTTTTCGCGGAGCGCATCGCCGTAGAGTTCCCGCTTCTGCTCGTTGGAGAAGAATGTAATCCACTTCCCATAGCGTTGGACGTCGTCGACGTTCGATTCGATCAGGAATCGGCGGAGATACCGCAAACTGCGCACATTGCTCATCTCCACCGGCAACGAACGGCCGACAGCTCCGAGGGCTCGCCGCAACGACCGGGGAAGGAGATCAATTTGGCCGCCAAGCCACGCTCCCGCATAGCGTGGGTAGCCAAGGAAGCTTTCGTCGCCGCCATCGCCGTTGAGCGCGACAGTTACGTGGGATCGAGCAAACTGGCTGAGATAATAAGTCGGGACTGCCGAGGAATCGGCAAACGGCTCGCCATAATGCCATACCAGTGTTGGCAGCACAGAGACGGCGTCTGGCCGTACGACGAGCTCATGGTGATCCGTGCCGTAGTGTTGCGAGACGAGCCTGGCATAACGCCGCTCGTCATAGGCGGGGTCATCGAAACCGATGGTGAAGGTCTTGATCGGGTTCGCCGAACTTCGCGCCATTGCGGCAACGACCGATGCTGAATCGATGCCGCCCGAAAGAAACGCCCCCAGAGGAACATCGGACACCAACCGCCGTCGGACGGCTTCGTCAAAATGGGAAAGAAGTTCGGATTCGATCTCGGGCCGCGGCCGGGACGTCGACGCTTCCGGCCTCGGCAACGACCAATAGGTCTCGGTTCGCGACCGGCCGTCGGCCTCGATCACCATATAGCTTGCCGGAGGCATCTTGCGGATGCCTTCGAACGCGGTCAGCGGCGTTGGAACATACTGAAAGGTCAGGTAGCTATGAATTGCGTCGAGGTCGGCGGATCGCGCGACGCCGGGCCACGCCAGTATCGCCTTAATCTCTGATGCGAAAACCAGTGCTTCGCCATGGGTGGCATAATAGAGCGGCTTTTTGCCGATGCGATCACGCGCCAGAAACAGCCGCCGCTCATCGGCGTCCCAAAGCGCAAAAGCGAACATGCCGCGGAGCCGCTGAAGCATGTCGATCCCCCAGCGCTTGTATCCTTCCACGAGAACCTCGGTGTCGCTGTCACTCTGAAATCGATGCCCCAGGCTGACGAGCTGCTGGCGCAATTCGCGATAATTGTAAATCTCGCCGTTGAAGGTAACGCGCACGACGCCCTCGACATCGGCCATTGGCTGCGTCGCTGCGTCGGACAGGTCGATGACGGCGAGCCGGGCATGGCCCAACCCGACGGTACCGTCGAACCAAACGCTTCTGCCGTCTGGCCCCCTGTGCGCGATGCGTGAGACCATGTCGGCCAACCGCCGCTCGCCGGTCTCGCGGTCCGTGATCGCTCGTGAAGACCAAACTCCGACGATGCCGCACATGTGTGGATCAGTCTGACTTACGTGGCCGGATTACGCGGACTGCGGGGCCTGAGAGGCGCAAATACGGAGTGTGGCTGGAGGTCTTTCGGACTCCCCGCGCGACAGATTCCTCGATGTTTGCCCATGCCAACCATGATTACCGTTTTCCCTGCCCTCGACAAGCCCGCCATCATCTCGTGGTAATGCGCGGCTCACTGACCAGCCCCCATTGTGTGGTCCGGTTTGAATGTTAGTTCATGGTGGGCCT
>CAZCVU010000194.1:0-5490 GCA_964501745.1 uncultured Flavobacteriales bacterium
ATCCGAGAGCTGGCGGAGGCTCGATCGGCCGCCCGCAGCGAAGAAGTAAAAATGCCAGTAACGACACGCTTTGCCAAGTAGTGGTTTGCCCGCAAAACAGGCATCGCAGACTCAAAAAACAGATCGGGAATCAAGGTTCTAGAGATTGAGACTCTGCGCGCAAACAGTTCAGATCGCGACCGCGTCGTCTTCCAAAACGCGACCGTCAACAACGATCAATTCCGGCACCAAACGCTGGTCGCCAACAAGCACTTCGCCAACCGCATCATAGAAGTCGAACTGGCCGGCCTCCAACCGGAATGCAACCGCGTCGCCGACGGTGTCCGGCGCCAGCGAGCCCAATTCCGGATGGCGCAAAACCCCGGCAGGCCTAAGCGTAGCGGCGCGCACTACCTCGTCTAACGGCATACCAAGACAGAGATATTTGGACATGGTAACCGCAACATCGAAGGCCGGACCGTCGTAGCTGAAGACATGAACATCGCTGCTGATCACGTCGGGTGCGAAGCCCTGTTCAAGCGATGCGCGCGCCATCGCAAAGCTGAAGCTGCCGACACCATGGCCGACGTCAAATATGACACCTCGGTCACGCGCCGCCGTCATCTCGGGAAGGATTTTCCCGCTCCCAGTGATTGGCGAATTGGGAAATGGGCGGCAGCAGTGCGTCAATATGTCACCGGGTCGAAGTCTCTCCAAGACGTCCCGGCGACTGGGCGGTGGGAGGTCAATGTGGGTCATGACCGGCAGGTCCAACTCAGCCGCCACCTCAACAGCAAGATCGAGCGGGGCGAGGCCGCTTGTGCCGCCGGCCATGCGGCCAAGCCGGACCTTGATGCCGACTACCAAATCGAGATTTTCCCGGGCGACGTTCAGACACTCGACAGTATCCAGCAGCCGCAAATCCGCACACTCGCCGATCATTTCGTCTTGTTTGACACCGAAGATGCCGGCGAAGGAAATATTGAGATAGGCCAGGATACGGGCGGTCGCGGGTTCGATCAGGAATCTCTTCAGGCCCACAAAGTTACCGGGCCCGGCACTGCCTGCGTCAACAAGCGTCGTCGCTCCGCTACGTCGTGCCACGGAATCCGGCCGGACGCCGAGCGACGTCGCACCCCAGTAGATGTGGGTATGCAGATCAATCAAGCCAGGCGTCACAATCAGTCCGTCGACGGAACGGGATTCGGCTGCTGACGAAGGATCGATTGCTTCTTCGATGGCCGCCACCTTGCCATTGAAAAAGGCGATGTCGCAGGTCGCATCGATGCCCTGTGCCGGATCTACGACCCTGCCACCGTTCAGCACTAGATCGTACATGTCAGCCTCCATAAGTCCGACCTACAACGCAAACCCAATCATGACAGAAAGTGCCATGCGGCAGCACCAATGTCCTTGCATTTGGCAAGAAAGACGCATCACCTGTGGACTCATGCCAAGCATTGACGGACGAGGCAATAGATTGCAAATGGCCGGGGACTGACGAGCAATGATGATATTGAGAGACCACGAAGTCCGCCAGCTCGTGACAATTGAGGACGGCTTTGCGGCATGCGAGGACTCTTATCGATATTACGGTGAAACGCGGGATGTCCTCTCACAGCCGTCGGTCGCCTATCTCACGCTACCCAAAGATCCACCGGTAAGGTGCCGGTACAAGGCGGCACATATGGAGAGCCTTGGCGTCGCCGGAGCGCGGCTCGCGACACCTGGCCACTACTACTGCTGGGTCGTCGACTTCGAGACTGGCGAACCGCTCGGTCTGGTTAACGAAACGTGGTTGGCGCGCCGCCGTACCGCGACGACCGCGGCGATTGCTGCGCGCTGGCTGGCGCACCCGCAGTCTAAGGTTGCCGCATTGTTCGGCACAGGACAGATCGGCGACGAGATTTATGCGACGCTCAGCCACGTCTTCAACCTTGATGAATTCCGTGTCGTCGCGCGGCGGTTCGAGAACGCAGAATCCTATGCGAAGCGAAATGCAACAACCAAGGGCTCGCCGATCCGGCCTGTAGACTCACCGCAAGAAGCGATCGACGGCGCGGATATCGTCATCACAATGACGACGGCCGACGAACCCTTTATCGAATCCGGTTGGCTCAAACAAGGTGCGCTGCTGTGCTCGATGGGCGGCGTCCCGGAAGTCCATTTCGATGTGCTTGCCGAGGCCGACCGGCTTGTTATTGATGATCTGAGTTATGCCTTGGACCAAGGCGACCTGCACGAGTGGATCAAGGGAGGCCATATCACGGAAGCACAAATCGTCGAACGCATCGACGCCGATATCGGCGAAATCGCGATCGGCGCAAAACCTGGCCGTCAGCATGAAGACGAACGCATCCTCGCAATGATCCAGGGCATGGCCGTCGGTGACCTGGCGATGGCGAAGCTGGTCCTGGACAAGGCTGTGGCCGCAGGCCTGGGTGAAACGGTATCTCTTTGAGTTAAAGCGTTCGATGCGGCAAATCGACAGCGGTGCGAATTGACGTATCCGTCTACGCCAGCAGAGTCTTCAGTTTCTCGCGAAGTCTCTCCTGCAGCGTCTCCGCTCCCTCATTTCGCCAGACATTCTCCGATCTTCGCTCAAGCAGCGCCGGGAACCACATCTCGTCCTTTAGATGCTTCATGGTGTGTTTCTCGGACAGGAAATTGGAGGTTTTTGCGGCACGCTCTATAACCTCCACGGCGATGGTATCTTCGTTGACCTGGACACCCGCCCCAAACCGTCGGGCCATGCCGATCAGCTCATCGCAGAGCACAAGCATTTCCAGAGACCCTGTCTTGCCACTCGACATATAGCCGACATTATGAACAAACGAGGTTCCGCTCAGGACTGCGGAGGTTATGTTCAGGCTCGCTTCGGCACCGGCTTGCGCATCGATGTTGTGAGAATCGGAGCACCCCGCGCCGAACCAGGTTGGGACACCGATATAGTTGAAGTAATCGACGGCGGCGAGACAAGCCAGGGAATATTCCGGTGCGCCATAGACAATGCCCGCAGTGCGCATGTCGACTGGCAAAATCGCAGAACCTGAGATCACTGGCGCGCCAGGCTCTTCCAACTGGTGCACGACGATGCCGGCCAAGGTTTCCGCAGCGGCCTGGGCCAGCGTTCCCGCCATGGTTATCGGACTGATGAGTCCGGTCAGGATTCCCTGGTAGCAGACGACCGGCAGACGCCTTTTGGCCGCATAGCGAAGCCTCCTGCAGCGGCCTTGCTCCATCATCAGTGGCGAAGTGGGGCCAGTGCAGTCCATACCGATGGGCTTATCAGACAGCGCGTTCCAACCACCGACCACGTCCGCAAGGTGGGCCCAGCTCTCGTCAGCCATGTGTTCATCGTGACCGGTGAAAGCCACAGGCTTGCTCGTCTCCTTGACCATGGCCTTAACGGTGGCGACCGATTCGTCCTCCGGCGGTACATCGCTTGGAGCTCCTAAAGATTCGACCACATCAATATTGGGCAGCTGCTCGCAGAGGCGCGCTGTCTTCGATACATCCTCCAGCACGCAGGGGCGTGTCTCGCCGGTCTCAAAATCCAACGTAAAGATGCAGTTGACGCCGGGACCGAAATGGGTCGTCTCGTCGCTGGTATCAACGGCCACATCGCCGTTCTGATCGTAAAGAACCAGCTTGGGAGGTACAGTCGAGAGCGCAACTTCAATCAGGTCTTCATCGAACAGCAGATAGCCGTCTTCATCTTCCCGGCATCCTTTGCCTTTCAGCAGGTCTCGGGTCTCTTCATCAGGAATATTCATGCCGACATCATGCAATATCTGCAAAGCTGCTGCGTGTATCTGACGCGAATCCTGTTCGCTGAGAATTCTCAGTTGATGTTTCTTCGGACTACGTATTGTCATGGCTAACGGCTCCGCCTATCGGCCGATCATTTCTTAGCCAGCCTGAAGAGAAGGATCGGAGGGCTCCGACGATCTAGCTGAAAGCCGCCGCAAGGTGTCAACCGGCCGCTTGCACGACGATGCCCACTGCGCCCTCTTGCAGCACTCCGATCTCGCCAGCAAGGGTAAAGCCCTGATCGCGGAACAGGCCCAACACCTGATCGGCGTCGGTGGGATCGCACGACACCAACAGCCCGCCGTTTGTCTGCGGATCGACAAGGAGGTTCTTTTGCCAGTCAGGCACGCCCTCGGGTAACGTGACCTGGTGACCGTAGCTCGCCCAATTGCGGTCAGCAGCACCGGTATTCAGACCCGCCATCGCAAGCTCGCGGGCGGTCGGCAGGATCGGGATACGCTCCATATGCAAGCTCGCCGTCAGCTTCGATCCGCGGCACACTTCCAGGAGGTGACCCAGCAGGCCGAACCCGGTCACATCGGTCATGGCGTGCACGCCCCTGAATTCGGCGAGATCGCTGCCGACGGAATTGAGCTGGGTCGTCGTCTCCACCATCTCCTTGTATCCCTCGCGGTCGAGCTCGTCTTTTTGCATCGCCGCGCTGAGGATGCCTATGCCCAGCGCCTTGCCCAGGATCAGGACATCGCCTGCCTTCGCTTCGTTGTTGCGCTTCACGTTATCCGGATCGACCAGGCCGACGGCAACCAGGCCGTAGATCGGTTCGGGCGCGTCGATGGAATGGCCACCAGCGATGGGAATGCCGGCGGCTTCGCAGGCCGCGGCCCCACCAGCGAGGATGTCTTGAACGGTCTCAACCGGTAGTTTGTCGACCGGCACACCAACAATCGCCAGCGCAAACAGCGGCTGTCCGCCGATGGCGTACACATCGGACAGCGCGTTGGTCGCCGCGATGCGACCGAAATCAAAAGCGTCGTCGACGATCGGCATAAAGAAATCCGTGGTCGCGACCAACGCCTGTCGGTCGTTTATCTTGTACACAGCCGCATCGTCGCCGGTTTCCGTTCCAACCAACAGTGCCGGGGCAGCGAACTGGCTCGGCAACTTGGACAGCATCTCGTTGAGGAGCGCTGGCGCGATCTTGCAGCCGCAGCCGCCGCCGTGCGAGAGGCTAGACAATCGGATGATCTGCTTGTCCATCGCTACCGACCCATATCCTTGGTGCTCCCTATGACTCGCAGTATCTCAACGTCCTCGCTGGTTCGAGCGATCGCTGGTATGTACGATTCGAAGGACAGATCCAATTGCGAACAACACCCTTCGTTCGGCCGCGTCTCAGTCCACGAATTGGCGCATGGTGGGTCTCCGAGGCAAGCGACCGAGACTAAAATAATGTCGCACAATCAACTAACCTTGATTTGAATCAGTCTTTGGAAAACCTGCGCCGAGAAACGCCGCGACTTGCCCAGCGCGGGCTGAAGATACTTTAGATCAATTCAACGCGGAGCGCCTCCTCCTCGCCCGTGTTTTGCGGCAATTCCACCTCACTTTGAGGTAGGAGACGCCCGCCGCTTCCAGCGTTGGAGACTAGCTGGCAAACAAGCTGGCTTGCACCGACGACAGGTTGTACGACTAAGGGGCGAGCACGCCGGCCGTCTCCCAAGTTCGCCCCTTGCCCAT
>CAZCVU010000195.1:0-5454 GCA_964501745.1 uncultured Flavobacteriales bacterium
GTCTGAACGTTCATCCTTCCGTCCTCAGATCAGCTTGCGCGCTGCTTCGGCAGCTGCCTTCGCAGTGATGCCAAAATTCTCGTAAAGCGCGCTGGCGGGTGCAGAGACACCAAATGAACTCATGCCGACAAAGGTGCCGTTAGCCCCAATGTATCGGTCCCATCCCAGACGGGCAGCGGCTTCGACGGCTACGCGTGGAACACCGACACCGAGAACGCTGTCGCGATAGGCTGTCTCCTGGGCGTCGAATAGCTCCCAGCACGGCATCGAAACCACTGCAGCACCAATATCATCCTGTGCCAACAGGTCACGCGCATCCATTGCGAGGCTAACCTCCGAACCCGTCGCCAGCAACGTTACTTGACGCGTCGCTTCGGCCTCGGCCAGGACATATCCGCCGCGGGCGCAGAGGTTTTCGTCCGTGTGCTCCGTGCGCAACGCTGGCACTCCCTGGCGTGTCAGCGCGATCACCGAGGGCGAACTCTTGGCAGTCAGCGCCAATGCCCAGCATTCTGCCGTTTCCACTGTGTCGGCAGGCCGAAATACCAGCAGGTTGGGAATCGCCCGCAAGCTCGCTAGATGCTCGACAGGTTGGTGCGTCGGACCATCTTCGCCCAAGCCAATCGAGTCGTGAGTCATGACGTAGATCACACGGTTGCCCGACAATGCGGACAGCCGGATTGCTGGGCGGCAATAATCGGTAAAGACGAGAAACGTGCCACCATACGGCACAAAGCCACCATGTTGCGCGATACCGTTCATCGCGGCCGCCATGCCGTGTTCACGTACGCCGTAATAGACATAGTTGCCCGAATAATCGTCCTTTGTGACGATCTTCATGCCGTCGATGTGGGTAAGATTCGAGCCAGTCAAATCGGCAGATCCGCCAATCAGTTCCGGAATTGCGCCGACCAGGATTTCCAGTACCTTTTGCGATGCTTGCCGCGTCGCGAGCTTGGGAGAATCGTCGACCATGGTGCGTTTAAAGGCGTCGAGCTTGTCCTGCCAGCCGTCGGGCAGACCACCGCGCACGACACGGTCGAATTCGGACCGTTTGGCCGCTCCAAGGCTGGCCGCTCGCTCTCGCCAGTTCGCATGCTCGGCTGCGCCCGATGCGCCGGCCTGCCGCCACGCCGTAAGGATTTCACTGGGAATCGTGAATGGCTCGTGGTGCCAGCCAAGCTGCTTTCGCGCGGACGCGACTTCTTCGCCGCCCAAGGGCGAACCGTGGGTCGCGGCCGTGCCTTGCTTGGTCGGAGCGCCGTAGCCTATGACCGTCTGGCAGGCGATAAGCGAGGGCCGGTCTGATTTCTTCGCTGCTGCGATAGCCTCTGAAACCGCCTCGGCATCGTGACCGTCAACCCGCCAAGTCGCCCACCCGCTGGCGGCAAATCGGCCGCACTGGTCATCGCTCGTCGCGAGGTCGGTTGGCCCGTCTATCGAAATGCCATTGTCGTCGAACAGGATGATGAGCTTGTTGAGCCGTAGGTGACCGGCAAGCGAAATCGCCTCTTGGCTGACGCCTTCCATGAGGCAACCATCACCTGCAATAACGTAGGTGTAGTGAGAAACGATTTCTTCGCCGTAGTGCGCTGCAAGCATGCGCTCCGCCAGTGCCATTCCGACGCCATTCGCCAACCCCTGGCCGAGCGGACCCGTGGTCGTTTCAATGCCGCCGGCGAGCCCATATTCAGGGTGGCCAGCCGTCCGGCTCCCTAGTTGGCGGAACTCGCTGATCTGCTGAATATCGATGTCTTCATAACCGGTGAGATAGAGCAGGGCATAAAGCAACATCGAACCATGACCGGCCGACAACACGAAGCGGTCGCGATCCGGCCAAGCCGGATCCGATGGGTCGAATTTGAGAAATTGTGTGAACAGGACTGTCGCAACGTCCGCCATGCCCATTGGCATGCCGGGGTGACCTGACTTGGCCTTTTCAACCGCATCCATCGCCAGCGCGCGCAGTGCATTTGCCATGTCGCGCCGGTTGATATCCGGCCTCGACTCAACCTCTGTCATGACGGGATCCTGGTTCATCTCGGAGAGCGCTTTTCCACCCTGTCAACGGGCGGCTGGCATATCGTTTATGCACCATGCCGCCCTCGTCGAGACGCGTCAATGGTGTAGATTTTTTCCGCTCGCGATGGAGATAAACGCCCTGGTTTTCCTACTGGTTGACGCTCATGCGGGACGCGCGTATTTTGCATTTTGTCCCGTCATTTAGACCACGTTGTTCCATCCCCGTCTCAGGTTAACCTAATGACCCGCCTTGGCACCGCTCAACAGCGTCTCGATTCGGCAGTCGCACGAATTGAAGCCGCGCTGCAACAGCGGTCCAACTTACCCCAGGACCAAGCAGGCGATAGCGAGCTTGCGGCGGCGCTGGATGCGGCGCTGCAGGACAATACGCGGCTGCGGGAGGTGACAGGCACGGTTTCGACTCGGCTGGATTCGACGATCGCGCGGCTTGAAAGCCTGTTGAAGGATTAACGGGCGATGGGTCAACTCTCCGTAACGATCAACGGGCGGGACTACTCAATCGCCTGCGACGACGGGCAGGAAGAGCATCTGACGCGTCTATCCGACTATCTCAACAGCCGGATCAGCGAACTCGTTGCGGCTGTCGGGCAAGTGGGTGACACCCGCTTGCTGGTGATGCTTGGCTTGCTGATCGCCGATGAGCTGTCGGACGCCTTTGCGGAACTTGCATCCGTACGGGGTGAAGAGGACGGTGGCGATATACCGATCGATGGGCGCAAGCGGGAGACCATGGACGACGCCGCTGTCGCTATCGAGACTCTCGCGGAACGTATGGAGGCTATTGCCGGGCAGCTCGAAGGCACCTAGGTTAACAGCGGGCGGCTGCTGCGCGGTGCGTGCGGTCGCGATATCCCCGGGGCCAATGAAGTCCTCTAGGGAGCTGTCCCTGCCGGGATCGTGGTCCCGGTATATGGCGCCCACCTACATTTGTAGGCCTTTGGAGGATATGGAACGACCCACGGCCGATGTGGGGCTGCCCAACCCTTTCAATTACATGCCGGAATACGGTGCGGCGTCACATAGCCGCCAAGAACTTGGCAGCGTCGCTGTGGCTTGCCACCGATGTCGCCGCTTTGGCGTCTTAGGGTCCTGCCTGCTCGGACGCTGCCTTCCACTTTGTGCTGGCGATCTCAAGTCCCGCGGCAATCTGCTGCGCCAGCTCATTGTCTTCGCCGGTTACATTGTGGGCTATCACCGCACGCATCGCTTCGATGTGAGTGCGCACGAGGTCCATTGCCTTTTGATCCAACTGCTCCAGGTCCTCGGTGAAGCGGCACAAAGATTCGCAGATCCGCGTCATCAACGGGTAGTCGAAGCTTGTGCCTTGGCCGCGCATGTCATGCGAAATGCCAAAGATTTCGATGATTCGCTCATTTCGAGCCGCCGGGTTCTCCACCGCTTGCGCCAGCAGACCAGAGAGCTGGTCGATGTCCTTCATCGTCCATTCTGGATATTTCGAGCCGACTTCCTTGATTTCATCGTCGGCCTTCTTAAGCATTTCCATACTCGGGCCACCGCTGCCAGTCACCTTCGATCTGAGCAGCTCAGGGGCCTCCATAATCAATGTTTCTGTAGGCTTGTCAGCCGCCATTTGCGGCCTCCTCGATAGTATCTGTTTGTTGCGTTTCGGAGCTAGCGCCGTCCGACGCGGCTGCATCGGCGCCCGATGCAGCCTCCGCTCCAGCATGACCTGCATAGGCAGCATCGCCATCGACGAGTTTGGGTTCGGTGGCGCGTCTGTCCGCGCCCTGGAAGTCAACCACACGACGCCGTCGATCCGGACCAAAATAGGTTTCTGCTCGCACGAACGGTCGCGGCCTATCGACCACCGCAGAAATGCGTGCATAAAGCGATTTGGGAGAGATCGGCTTGGCCATGAATTCGGTTACGCCAGCGTCCCGCGCCCGGAACACGCGCAATCGATCAGTGTAGCCGGTCAGCATGATGATCGGTAGAAACGGGTTGGGGCTGTCGGAATCCAATCGAATCTTTTCGGTGAATTCGATGCCGTTCAGCGGCTCCATCATCCAATCGACGACTGCAAGGTCCACCTCAGCGTTTACTATGGCTTCGTAGGCCGTCTTTCCGTTGGGAAATGAGTGGATGTTGAGGACACCGAATGCCTTAAAGATTCCCCTGACCATCGCCATCATGTTCAGATTATCGTCGGCGATGACGACTGTGAGTTGGGACAGATCGTAAGGCATTTCACGCTCGCGCGCTGTTGATCGTTTCCAATGCTTTCCTGAGGCAATTTATGCGCCTTCGGAACTTGATATCATTCCGGTCAGCGCAAGGCCAATAAAGCTGAATCGCCCCCAAACTCAAGCTGCGTGCAAGCATCCACACAACCCTGGCGGACATCCCACTACAACTTCACACCCATTGATACATTGGCAGAATGCTTCGGACAAGCGGCCAGCCGCCTGTTGCACGCGACCTGCCGTCGCAGCGTGCCGGTTCGATGCCGTATTCTCGCCATATTGCATGGCTAGTAATCCAACCAACCTTCTATGCCCTGTGCAACAATATCTTGTATACTCGCTTGCAAGCGGCACACAATCTCGCGTCGATAGGGTCCTGTTGGCATAACATGGCTGGCCACTCGCAGTTCAAAAACATCATGCACCGTAAAGGCGCGCAGGATAAGAAGCGCGCCTCACTGTTCGCAAAATTGGGTCGAGAGCTCACAGTTGCGGCACGGTCGGCGGGTTCAGATCCGGATGCGAATCCGCGACTACGAGCCGCCATCGCTGCGGCACGAGCTGCCAACATGCCGAAAGATAACGTGGCAAGAGCCATCAGCCGTGGCGCGGGGGGTGATGTGGACACCAACTACGAGGAAATCCGCTACGAGGGTTACGGCAAGGCCGGGGTCGCCATCATCGTTGAAACACTCACCGACAACCGCAATCGGACTGCATCCGAGATTCGTGCGGCGTTTAGCCGGCATGGCGGGTCGTTGGCCGAAACGGGTGCGGTAACCTTCATGTTCGAACATGTTGGCGAAATTCGGTATGCGGTGGATGCTGCTGACAACGAGGCGATGTTCGAGGCGGCGCTGGACGCTGGTGCCGACGATGTCCAATCGAACGACGATGGCCACGAAGTAATCTGCTCTCCTGACGATCTTCACGCCATTGCCGGCCAGCTCGGGGAGCGTTTTGGCGAGCCGCAATCCGCGAAGCTTGTTTGGCGCCCGTTAACAACGATCGCGGTAGACGAAGGTGCTGCAGAAGGCCTGATCAAACTGTGTGAAGCACTCGACGACAACGACGATGTCCAGATGATCTCTGCCAACTACGAAATCGCCGATGACGTGCTCGAGCGGCTGACAGCGTGATTGGACGCGTCTTATGCGGCTGATCGGATTTGATCCTGGGCTGAGGAACACGGGTTGGGGCGTCGTCG
>CAZCVU010000196.1:0-5452 GCA_964501745.1 uncultured Flavobacteriales bacterium
GGCCGCGACCACGCTGGTGTCGGTGACTATTACGGTCCGTTTGATGCCCAAGATATCTTTGACACACTTCCGGCCGGAAGCCTCGGAACACAACCACTGAAAATCGACATCACTTTCTACTGCTTCCGTTGCGGCGGTGTGTCGACAGGCCGAACCTGTCCGCATGGCGAGGAGGATCGTCTCAACATCTCAGGAACCCGGCTGCGCGAGATGTTTGCCAACCACGAGCAGATCCCGTCCGAGTTTAGCCGGCCCGAGGTGCTCAAGGTGCTTCAGGACTATTACGATAGTCTAAACTGAGAGCGTGGCGTCAGGTCGACGCCAGGGTCGGGCTTACAGTTTGGTATATTTGCGGGCGTTACCGCGGGCCTTGTCGACCGGGTACTTGGCAGCGTTGAGTTCGATCTTTCGGGCAGCAGCTGCCGGCAGATCGATGCCGGCCCGCTCGCAGATCAGCAGCAGGTAGAGCAAGACGTCGGCGCATTCTTCGCTAAGACGTTCGACGAAAGCGGAATCGCTGAGCATTGCCTCGACCTCGCCGTCATCTTTCCATTGCGCCAGCTCCATCAACTCGGCGGCCTCGAGGTTGATCGAGAGCATGAGATTCTTGAGCGTTTGGAACTGGCGCCAATCGCGCTCATCACGAAAGGCAACCAACCGACGCGTCAGCTCAGCGAGGTTTGGAGGACCTGCTGGAGCGCGGCTCATAAGCCGTGCATCCATACTGCCAATCGACCAACAGCATCTCTGCGGTCACACCTCTCGAGTAGACCTATTTCGTCCTCAATCGCGTCGGCCCGTCGGGTCATTCGGTGAACAGGTTATCAACGCGTTCGATTGTCGAGTCCTCTTTTTCGGCTGCGGCGATCCATTCGACATGCGGTGGATAAGAGCGCATCACGTCGCGGTAGATTTGGCCGTGGGCGGGCAGCTCAACATCATAGGTGACAAATCGGTTGACCAGATGGGCGTGCATCGCGTCAGCGATCGTAAAATGGCCAAACAGGAACGGTCCACCGGATCCAAAACGCGCGCGACAATCTTCCCAGATCGCCATGATGCGATCGATATTCTTGGCCACGTCCTCCGTTGGCTCCACCCGTTTTGTTCGGCGCCGAATATTCGTATCGTAATAGTAGGAAATTGTCCGCCCGCCACCCGAATGCATCTCGGCGACGACCGAACGGGCGACAGAGCGGGCCTCGCTTTCCTCCGGCCATAGTTGGGCACTTGGTACGAGTTCGTTGACGTATTCGCAGATTGCCAGCGAGTCCCAAATCGTCCGATCACCGTGTTTGAGAACCGGAGTGCGGCCAGTCGGACCCCACTCGAGCATGCGCTTCGTGGTGTCGGGTTGGAAGAACGGAATCACGACTTCTTCGAAGTCCAGTTTCGCCGTCCGCATGGTCAGCCAAGCCGGCAGCGGCCACAGGCAGTAGTTTTTGCTGGCGATCATGAGTGTCATGTCAGTCATCGTGCCTAAACCTCTCTTCAACAGATTGTTCGTCGCTATCTTGCTTCGCCGCCCGTTGTCCATCCACGGAACAGACGAGATCCATAAATTAAGCTAGCACGCTGTGGTCCATCTCGGTCAACGTGAGTTTCGCATTGGAGCGTGTAGCACCAGCCGCGGGTTGACGCTAACGCTGGGAGTAAGGTGGACGTGAAGAGTTAGCGACTAACCAGACTCTCAAGGGCTGTCGCCAACCGTCCGGCACACTTCTGGTTGGCCGCCGCATTGGGATGCGTATCGACGGACTGGACCTGCCCACTTGGCGTGCCGGATCGGCTCAACATTTCCGGTACACCGGTGCGCGAAATGTTTGTCAATCACGCGCCCGCGAAAGGCGGCCAAACGGCTGCTGAAGTCCGCGAGGCTCGATTGCGTCAATCGGTGAAGAGGTTATCAACGCTTTCTAGCGTCGACTCTTCTTCTTCCGCCGCTGCAATCCACTCCACGTGTGGTGGGTAGGCGCGCATCGCGTCGCGGTAGTTCTGGCAGTCGGCCGGCAACTCAATATCGTAGGTCACAAATCGGTTGACCAGATGGGCGTGCATTGCGTCGGCGATCGTGAAATGACCGAACAGGAAGGGTCCACCCGATCCAAAGCGGGCGCGGCAGTCTCGCCAGATTTCCATTACGCGATCGAAATCGGTGATCGCCCTTTCCGCCAACCTAGGATTCACTTCCGTCAGCGTCACGCGTTTCGTTCGGCGCCGAACGTTCGTATCGAGCGTGTAGGCAATAAAGCGCCCACCACCGGAATGCAGCTCGGCAACAACCGAACGGGCGACGGCGCGAGCCTCCGCATCCTCCGGCCAAAGTCTGGCGCTTGGCACGAGTTCGTTGACGTATTCGCAAATCGCCAGTGAATCCCAAATTGTTCGATCGCCGTGTTTGAGAACCGGAACGCGGCCGGTCGGGCCGTATTTCAGCATGCGCTTCGTCGTATCGGCCTCGTCGAATGGGATTACGACTTCTTCGAAGTCCAGTCTTGCCGTCCTCATGCAGAGCCAAGCGGGGAGCGGCCACAGGGAATAATTCTTGCTCGCGATCACCAGCGTCATATCAGCCATCGTACCTACGCCTCTGTTCAACAGTTTGTTCGTCGCAGCGCTGAGTCATCGTCTACCGATTCCCCACGTTTTCGGACGAGGTCAGTGCAAAAAGCTAGCATGCTGTGGACCTTGTCCGCCAACGTGAGTTTTGCGCCGGCGGGCGTGGCCCGATACATCGGGCTGTCGCTCAGAGTGGCACCGGCAGTGGCAGCGATATCAACTTTCTGAGCTAGCGGCTGACTAGACTCTCAAGTGCTGTCGAGAGCCGTCCAGCGTATTTCCGGTTGGCGGCTGCGTTGGGATGGGCATCGCCGGGCGTCACCCAGAGCGTCTGGGGAGTTTGTTCTGCGACGGCCGGCAACAGGTCGATGAACGATATGCCGAGATCGCTCGTCAATGTCGCCAGGGCATCGTTCACCGCCGCAAAAGGATAGGGGTCGAGCTGATGCAACTCGGGATAGCTGGCGACAACAAGGTCTATGTTCTGCTCTTGGCAGGCCCGCGCCAGCTCTCTGATCCGCGCCTGGGCGATGACCCAGCCGGGCGCCTCAACGGTATATAGCTCCCGATAGTAGCCGAGCCAGTCGCCGCCGGCATATTGCCGCACTGCCGTATCTATGCGGTTTGCCAGGAAAACGTATGCGGCGGACCGTTCGCGCAGAAAGCCGCCCCGGCGCTTTGGCGTCGGCTCGGCATCATTGACGAAGTAGTTGAGAACTACGATGTCCGGTTCGTAGGCGAGACCGCTCGACAGAAACCAACTGACTTCCATAGCCGTGTTGTAGTTCCCGACACCGGCATTGATGACCTCGAAATGCCGATTGGGGTATCGCTCGCTGAAATCCACTTCGAGCCGCTTCGCGACCGTATCGGAGACCTCGACGCCCCAACCCATCGTGATTGAATCGCCAAGCATCAATACGCGGGTCGTGTCTGCTGGCTTTTGCAAGGGGTAGTTGCGGTCACGGAGCTTTGCAGCGTTGGTCGCTACGTCGACTCCCATCAGGTGAGCGCGGCTGTCGGGTCGGTGCTCGTGACCGATGTTGGCGTCCTCGCTGACCTGTTTCATCTGAGTCGCGTATTTCCACATCTCGAGCCCATAATTCAGCCCGTCGTCGATCACCAGGCGCACATAGAGTTCGAGTGCCAGGAACGACAGAGCTACGGAAACGAGTGCCAATGCGAGAGATCTAAGAAAGTTAGGCACAGTTCAAAGGACAGGCGGTTAGCTGTAGGCAGGTCCGCCGTCTACACCAAATGAGACAGGTGGACAATCGGCGGTCGGGCGCATTCACGGTTGCGGGAACAGATTCCGAAAGAGCGGCGATTTCATAATTTGTTCGGCGACAAGGGCGTGGGCATTTGCATTCCAATGCACATCCTGCGGCATTTCGAATCCGGACTCGTCCGATTCCCCCTGCTTCTCGAACAGCGGATCGGTGTCGATCACCTGATATCCCCGGGTCGTCGCCTCGATAAGAAAATGTTGGCGCATTTGCGCGAAATAACCTTGTTCCGCTGCCGCGCGGGCTGTCGCCGTGTAGGCGCGCAGTCCGTCGAGCACAAACAAGATTCGCTCCGGTGCGAGATCCACCAATTCGGGAAGCAGGTGAAAGAACGTTCGGATCGCACAGAGCGAATCAGATGTTCGAGTATCTGGCGAACTCTTCGCGCGACGGTCGCGTGTCGTCGCCTCGAGGGTGCGTGCGTCTGCGGAAGCATCACTGGCTCCGCTGGCCGCAAATCTCCGAAGCCAGGCTTGCCGGCGCTCTCCCTCGAGGAGCCCGAGATTGAAGACTAGATACTGCAGCAATGCCGAGTGTTGGAGCAATGGTCGCAGACGGTTGGGCTGATGGTCGAGGCGCGTCAATTTCAAGCTGCATTGCTGCAGATCGCCGTCGAAATAATGGAAACCCGTGCGCATCCGGTATTTAAGCAGTGACTCGTCAAAATCCGTCGCGACGATGACAAAGACGAGTGCGTCGGCGGCATAGCGTTGCCGCGCATGCTGTGCCCATATCAGGTACTGACTCATCGGCGCCCCAGATATGCCAAAACTATAGACCCGCCCGGCCGCTCCAGCTTCTTTGCCGAGCAGGCCCTGCATAGTCTCCGCGTGTGGCAGCATCAAGGCTTCGACATAGCTGTCACCGATGATTGCAGCGGTTGGGCGCTGCTCTTCCGGCCGATATTCGTCATCATGAACGAAGCCGTCGTTGTTGACCCGGTTTTGCGTCGCTCGCGCCAATCTCCAGCCGACAGAGTAGGTGAGGGGCCGGTTGGGCTGCAATCGCGCTACGGGACGATCCTTGTCTACTGCTTGCAGGTAGACGCCGTCGAAGACGGGAAGGAAGCGCAAGGCGATCTCGACCATGAGCAGGCAGCCGACGACACCGATTGCGACGGAGCTAAGTGCCAAGGTCAGTTGTTGTCGCACTATGTCGCTGTCTACTTCGATGCTTTCGGCACAACCCTGGTGTCGTCAGGTTCAATGCCAATGAGATAGAGCGCGGCGATAAGCCAGAGTCCGGCCAGCCACCAATTCTGCCATATCCCGTAACTGAAACTCGCGATAACAAGGGCCGAGAGGCAGAGCGCCAAGCCGGCAGGATGCCGGTGGTGCACGGCTGCATTCACTAGGAAGATCACCAGCCCGCCGGCCAGTAGCGCGCCGACCAAACCCAATTCAAGCCAGATTTGCAGGACTGCGTTATGCGGGTGCAGCGATAAGTGAACGGCGCTGCCGCGACCGAGCCAGGCAGCGGCGTTGCCGCTGAGATCCGATCGGACAAAGCCGAGGTCCTCGGGCGTGATCGGGCTCTTGCCGCCCGGGATGCTGCGTGAGGCATCGAGTCCCCAGCCGAGAATCGGATGTTCGACGGTTTGTACCGCC
>CAZCVU010000197.1:0-5440 GCA_964501745.1 uncultured Flavobacteriales bacterium
GAGGATTGCAACCTCGCGACTATTCGACATATGTCGGAAAAGTTTGGACTTCCCGTCGGTCTCAGCGACCATACGACTGGAGCTTCGATACCGATCGCCGCTTGCGCGCTTGGAGCCTGCGCGATTGAGAAACATGTGACGGTAGAAGAAGGCGATGGCGGCCCAGACGGCGCGTTCAGCCTAGGGATTAATGAACTCAAAATGATGGTGGCGGGATGCCGAGATGCACATCGCGCCATCGGTAGGCCAAGATACGAGCCAACCGCGGGGGAAGAAGCGAACCGATCGCTGCGAAGATCTATTTATGCCGTAGCAGATATTCGCGCAGGTGAGTTGCTGACCGAGGACAATATTCGGTGCATTCGACCCGGGAGTGGTCTCCCCCCAAAGGAATTTCCTAACTTGCTTGGAGTTACAGCCAAACAGGATATTGCACGCGGCGAGCCGATTGATTGGCACCTTGTCGATCGAGCGAGGGGAAGCTAGCTCTTGCCGACCACCAAAATACAATATTGTCGTCGATGCGTTCTGCATGGCGGGCGATCCAACCGACGACTAAACGGGACTCATCGGCTCGGCAAGCACTACAAATTTCATCCTGTCGAGAGTCGGCGGGCGGGCCTCAAGTTGGTGGAAATATTCTTTCTGTATACGTCGGGTAGCTGATTCCGCCGATCCTCGGTGCTGCAATAATCCTTTACGCCAGTACACTTCATCAACGTCGCAGCTTCCAAATATTTTGATGAACGCAGCCTTTAGATCAATTGCCCTAGTCGCACGTTCGGAGGTTCGACTTCTGATGATTGAGGTCGCTCGCGAACTTCGAATGCGTCATGGAACGACTATTCATTTATTCTGCTTTGGCCCCCAGGAGTTGGCTTTCTACCAAAGCAAGAATGTCGATCACCTGTTCAGCTCAATTGTCGATGCGGAGGTACTGCTCTCGTCAAGCCGTGCGCGCAATCTCGACGCGTGCGCCGTAATTACACGCGCGCGCCGAATCGAAGAGGCGCTTCCACGCACCTACAATTCGGTTGTCGTTGGGAATCGACACCTCGGGCGAGGTTATTCACTTGGGGGATTCTATCATCCGCGATCACGGTATTCGGACGAAACGAGCTACATCCAACTCGTTCACGCCTACAGCGAGACCTTCACGTTTTGGGAAACGAAGTTTCGTGAACTGAATATTACGTTGGTCGTTAATGGCCCGATCGAGGCTTCTGTAATTGCGGGTAAATTGGACATCCCGTTTCGGGGAATTGCCGGGGCCCGCCATGAAAATCGGTTCTACTGGGCTGTCAACGAATTTCACGACAACCCCAAAATAGTTGAACGTTTTTTGGCGTTCCGGGACGCCGAAGAAGGACCGAAGCCGACGCCGTACTTCACCCACATGGTAAATCGCAACCTGTTTCTGAGTGAAGGAGCGCGCTTTGGCGCCATGGTCAAAAACATGACCTTGAAGATTGCGACGCATATCTATTGGCGGCTGCGCGGATATGCAAAAGGCCGGAGCTATTTTCTTGCCTCTGAGATCAATTACTACTATCGGATTTGGGCAGATTTCCGAAAGTTAAGGCGGATGACAGTTCCGCTAAAATCACTAGACGGAATTTCGTTTGTTTTCTATCCGCTCCACCTGGAGCCAGAGATAGCACTACAGGTTTTGTCACCAGAGTACTTTTTTCAACTTTCGTCGATTGCTGCAATTTCTCGGGACCTCCCGGTCGGATACTATCTTGCCGTCAAGGAGACATTCGCGGGAGTCGGCCGACGCCCGCGGAATTTCTACGAGCAAATTTCCGAACTCAAGAACGTCGTTCTTCTGGATACTATGGAGCTTGGAGCAAACATTGTGAGCCAAGCTGCCGCGGTCAGCACAATCAATGGAACTGCCGGTCTGGAAGCCGCAATCGAAGGCAAGCCGGCAATCGTTTTCGGTAAACATAACCTCCACGAATGTCTTCCTCACGTGTACCGCATTGATGACGAAAGCAAGCTAAGAGAAACGCTGCGAAAATGCCTGGTGGAGCCGGTGGATATCGACGCGAATCGGAAAGCGAGCCGTCGATTTGTTCGAGCACTTCGAGAGCTCTCTTTCGATCTTGGTGAATACGATTTCATAAACATGTCCAGCTTTGAAACGTCAGCCGTCACGTCCGCGGTAGACAGTCTCGAGGAGAGTTTCGATTCATCGGTTTTCGCAAACGAACCAGAATCTCAAATTGAACACTAGCGCGTCAACGCCGATAAGCTGCCCGGTTCGGATTATCCCCCGCCTGGATATCAAGGTACCCAATGTCATCAAAGGAATTCATCTAGAGGGCTTACGGGTAGTCGGTAACCCAGGCGAGTTGGCTCAGCGCTACTATCAGCAGGGAGCAGACGAAATAATCTACATGGATGTCGTCGCATCTTTGTATGGTCGCAACAGTATCTTGTCAGCGGTTCGCACTGCCGCTGAGAGGATCTTTGTTCCGCTGACCGTCGGTGGTGGAATTCGGTCAATCGACAACATTGTGGCGGCATTGCGAAGTGGCGCAGACAAGGTCGCAATCAACACACAAGCAATTCATGACCCAACATTCCTGGCAGAAGCCGCACGAACGTTCGGTAGCCAATGCCTCACATTGTCGGTCGAGGCCAAACGCCGGAAGGACGGTCGTTGGGAAGCGCTTACTGATAACGGGCGCGAGAAATCCGGCCTTGATGTGATTGAGTGGGTCGAAAGGGCCGAGCAACTCGGCGTGGGCGAAATATTGCTAACTTCGGTCGATGCCGAGGGAACCCAAGAAGGATTCGATGTAGAACTAATCCACAGCGTCCGGGAGAGAGTTTCGATACCGGTTATTGGATGTGGCGGGGCTGGAAACGAAGGTCACGTGGCAACAATGATCGAGAACAGCGGCTGCGATGCCGTCTCCTGCGCGTCAATATTTCACTACGGTCTTTGCGATATCGTCAGCGTAAAGAACGCGCTGGCCGCTCGTGGCATTGAGGTACGTAGCAGCGACGGGGCACCGGTCGACGGACACGCAATATGATCGTTGTCCTAGACTACGGTCGTGGCAACCTGTTCAGCCTGACTCAAGCACTCAAGCTCCTTGAGGTCGAGCATCGTGTAAGTGCGGAGCCGAACGATATTGACGAGTCGTCGGCGATCATATTGCCAGGCGTCGGCGCCTTTGGAGATGCGGGCAAGGAGCTACGCAATCGTGGATTATTTGAGCCCCTGAGGCGATATGGCCGTGACGATCGGCCACTGCTGGGTATTTGCGTTGGCTGCCAGTTGCTGATGACATCCGGGATCGAGTTCGGCGACCACGAAGGTTTAGATATTATTCCAGGTACTGTTCAGCGGCTTCCCTCCAATGATCCGGTTGGTGGACGCGGGACGATGCGCATTCCCAATGTTGGTTGGCGCACTATTAGACCACAGCGTGGGGTATTGCAGAGTTCCAGCACTGGCTCAGAGACAATGCAATATTTTGTACACAGCTTTGCGCCGTATCCGACGGATTTCGCCCATATCTCGGCGACGACCAATTTTAACGGCCATGACGTACCGATCGCCGTCGAGCGCGGAAACGTGCTCGGGGTGCAGTTTCATCTTGAAAAGAGTGCCGCAGCGGGACTGCGTTTGCTGAAAAGTGTCGTTCAGCGATGGACGAAGTCATTCTAGCTCTTTGGCATCATATTCGATGAATGAAAAGCCACTTGTATTAGCCGTTATTCCGTGCCGGCGTGACTCGAAACGATTGCCAGGCAAACACATGGCGGCTCTGGGCGACCGCCCACTGATTGACTACACGCTCAAACCCGCGATGGCGGCGGCCGAGATTGATCGCCTGATAATCACAAGCGACGATGCTGAAGTTTTGGCGTACGCAGAAAACTTGGGCATTGATGTGTCCTACAAACGCCCTGCTATGTTGTCAAAGGATGAGACGACAAGCGCTGATACAGTCTTACACGCATTGGATTGGTTCCGAGACAACCACGGATGTGATCCACACCTTCTAATGCTACTACAGGTTACCTCGCCGTTCCGACCGGCGACGGCTATCGGAGATGCGTGCCGGCTAATAAATGGAGGCGATGCTGTAGTTGGCGTCGCGCAGTTGCCGGTCGGAACCAATTCGATACGGCACCTATCGGTTGACGGCTACTTGGTTCCGTCAGTTGGCAACGCAACGCCAGAGCAAAAGTCCCTGATTCCAAACGGTGCTATGTATCTTATCCGGACATCGGTATTCCGCGAGGTCAACGGGTTCCTGCCGGTCCAATCGGTTCCGCTACTTATGAGCAATATTGCGTCGATCGATATCGACACGCCCGACGACTTGGATCTGGCC
Source organism: uncultured Flavobacteriales bacterium (assembly GCA_964501745.1). Taxonomy (GTDB): domain Bacteria; phylum Pseudomonadota; class Alphaproteobacteria; order UBA8366; family CAVOAK01; genus CAVOAK01. The sequence goes on from CAZCVU010000197.1 coordinate 4,359, forward strand.
CGCCTGATTGCCGAGAAGCGAGCTATTGCCGGAACAAGTTAACGGCTCAAGTGAAGCGTCCACGCTGTTCACGAGCAAGATTGAATACCACAGAGAGTCTTTTGGAGGATTTGGATCAATGCCGAGCCAGTTTCAGATTGGCGATCGCAAGATCGGGATCGATGAGTCGCCGTTGGTAATTGTTGAAATTGGGATTAATCACGAAGGCCAATTGGACAAGGCCATTGAACTCGTCGATGCGGCGCATAGCGTAGGCGCGGAACTTGTAAAGTTCCAATGCCATATCACGGAAGATGAAATGATCCCCACGGATATCAAACCGGAAGGTATATCTGAGGAAATGTTGTGGAACATCATCGAGCAGTTCCGTTCTCCGCATCTTTGGAAGCAGGGAAAAAACGAGTGGATATTGCGCCATCCAATTGCGTAGATTCTTGGGCGGGAGCCGAAGTTCCGCTAACGATGTCTGATTGCTGGCGGAAGTTACCAGTTTCTCGCCTCACCCTTTACGTATCGTAAACGAGCCCGATGCGAGCCCGAATTAGCCTTTTTGCGGTCATCCGGTCACAGGATCGATATGCCCAAGACATGTCGCTTCTATTTCGGTATGTCTCCATTCCGCTAGCTTGGCCGTTGAGTGTGCTGCTCGGAAATATTGGTGTTAGTCCCAATGCCGTAACGTTCATCCGATGCTTCCTGAGCGTTACTGGATTTGCCTTCCTATGTTTCGGTCAAGTAGGACTCTACTATTGGGGCATCTCTTTGATATTGCTTTCCGTCGTGATGGACAGTGTCGACGGTCAGTTGGCACGCGTCCTAAATCAAGCCAGCTATTTTGGAAAACTTCTCGATGGGCTGGTTGATTCATTCACCGAGATCGGACTTTCGTTTTTTTTGGGAATTTACCTGTACCAGAACACCGGTGCAGCCGAACCATTGTTGTTGGGCGCGGTCGCTGCATTTCTTCATGCCATTCTACATCTGACAATGGTTCGTTATGGCCACATTACATTACGCCAGAAGATTGATGGCGCGGGCCGGTCGCTTCAGCCTTTGGTCGCGGGTCAAGAGCGTAAACAGGT
>CAZCVU010000198.1:0-5440 GCA_964501745.1 uncultured Flavobacteriales bacterium
GAGTAGCGGCGGCGAACCGAATGCCGAGCCACGAAGACCCGGCGGCCTGTTTGGTTGGCTGAAGAGCATTGGCGGGCTGCGCAATGGTGATTCCGCGCTTCGCGACACGTTTGAAGAGCTGATCGAGGAACACGAAACACGGGAGCAGCCCATCGATCCCGATGAGCGCATGTTGCTCGCCAACATCTTGAAGTTTGGCGGGCTAGCCGCCGCCGATGCGATGATCCCCCGCGTTGATATTATCGCAGTGGAGATAGAAAGCTCCTTAAAGGACGTCATCACGCTGATGACGACGAAGGCGCATTCACGCGTCCCTGTCTATCGCGACACACTCGATGATGTCGTCGGCATGGTGCACATGAAGGACGTATTGGGAGCTTCCGCAGCGAAAGCCGCGTTTTCCCTACACAAGATGGTGCGCAAAGTACTCTTCGTGGCGCCCAGCATGCAGGTCCTGGATCTCTTGCTGCAGATGCGCGAAACGCGAACTCATATGGCACTCGTAGTCGACGAATACGGGGGTATCGACGGTCTGGTTACGATTGAAGATTTGGTCGAGGAGATTGTTGGCGAGATTGAAGATGAGCATGATGTAGACCCCCGACCGCACCTGGATGTTAGCGCGGACGGCAGCATAATTGCCGATGCGCGTGTGCCAGTTGACGAGTTCGAGGACGAGGTTGGCTCAGTCCTGACGGACGAGGAGCGGGGTGAGGATATTGATACTTTGGGCGGTTTGGTTGCACATCTAACAGGCCGTGTCCCAACCCGAGGCGAGTTGGTGGTGCATCAGCCGTCGGGTGTTGAGTTCGAGGTGCTTGACGCTGATCCGCGGCGGGTCAAACGCCTGCGCGTGCGCCTGGGCCCGAACCCGTTGTCCGCGAGTGACTGAGGTAGTGGAGGACACCAATAGTCCGCGGTTATCCGTCGTCCGATACGCAGCCCAACTTGCTCGCTTGAACGGCTGGCGGGGTAATCTTGCGGCTGCCCTCATGGGGGTGGTGGCGACGATATCCTTTCCCCCGGCGCATGTATGGCCGGTATTGTACCTCGTATTTCCCTCTTTTTTGTGGCTGTTGGCCGGTGCAGAGCGTGCACGTGCGGCATTCGCCCTTGGCTGGTGGTTTGGCTTAGGCTTGTTTGGCGCCAGCCTTTATTGGATCGGCAATGCCCTGCTGATTTCTACAGACGGATATGGTTGGTTGCTTCCGCTGGCTGTTCTCGGACTGCCAGCCATGCTCGCCGTCTATTCAGGGCTTGCGGGCATAGCCGCATGGTGCGGTCGTAGTCATCTACAGCGCGGCCTACTGTTCGCCGTCGCCTGGGTGTTTGCGGAATGGTTGCGCGGTCATCTATTGACAGGCTTTCCGTGGAATCTGATCGGTTACGGATGGGCCAAGCCCGATGAATTGATTCAGATCGCCGCCGTGGTCGGTATCTATGGCGTAAGCCTGCTCGTCGTTGTGTCGACGGTACTGCCGGTGGTGCTCGCCGATCGCTCGTCGCATCGTGCACTAGCCGCATTGGTCGTTGGGCTTGCCTTGCCGGCGCTATTATGGATTGGCGGTACAGTCCGGCTGCAAATGGCACCCGAACTGGGCCAAGCGATGGCCGAGGGTGTTGGTCTGCGCATCGTGCAGCCAAGCATTCCTCAACGCGAGAAATGGCCGCCCAGCTTGCGCCAGCGAAACATGGCGCGCTTTCTCGAAATGAGCCGAGAAGACCGCCCGCCCTGGATTACTCACCTAATTTGGCCGGAAACCGCTGCTACTCTATTTGTCGAGGAAGACGCTTCAATGCGGCGTGCAATGGCTGCGGTGATCCCGGACGGTGGCCTGCTATTAACCGGCGCGCCGCGGCGGCAAACGACCCCGCCGACATTGTGGAATTCGCTGCTTGTCGTCGACAAATCAGGCGCGGTAATCGAAGCTTATGACAAGGCCCATCTTGTTCCATTTGGCGAGTATGTTCCGCTCCGCAAAATTCTGGCGCTGGACAAGGTCGTACAGGGTCAGATCGACTATTCGCCCGGCGAGGGTGCTCGAACGCTTCGACTTCAGGGGCTGCCGCCCGTTTCGCCGCTGATCTGTTACGAAGTCATCTTTCCCAGCCGCGTCATCGATCCTGCGGATCCGCCGGCTTGGTTGCTCAACGTAACCAACGATGCGTGGTATGGCGAGACTGCCGGACCACACCAGCATCTTGCGATCGCTCGAGTCCGCGCAGTCGAGGAGGGGCGCCCGTTGGTGCGCGCTACAAACACTGGTATTTCGGCGGTGATCGACGCCTACGGCCGGACGCTCCACAGTTTGGGCTTGAACGATGAAGGGGTTATCGACAGTAGACTTCCGGCTGCGACCAAGAACGCGACCATCTTTTCCCGCAGCCGCGATCTAAGTCTCTTTGTCATGCTTGCTGGTGTGCTGTTCTCGGCCTTCTTCGCCGGACGTTCATAGCTGTTTTACATTGCCGCAATCGATTGATTTGATAGCGATGTTATGTGTAAATTTGTAATACTCGCCTAGCGCACACAAACAGAGCTTGGATTTGATATGGCCAAATCGCCAAAGCGGCGCCTCTCCGCAGGTCACACGGGAAAGCCAAACGCGATCGACGTTCACGTCGGCGGCCGCATGCGCCTGCGCCGCACATTGCTTGGGTTATCCCAAGAAAAGTTGGGTGAGGCGATCGGCCTTACGTTTCAACAAGTACAAAAGTATGAGCGCGGAACCAATCGCGTTGGGGCCAGCCGAATGTTTGACCTTTCGCGTGTGCTAGACGTGCCGGTATCCTACTTTTTCGATGAAATGCCTTCCAAGGTAGCGAAACAGTCACCGCGTCTGGCAATTGGCTTGGCGGAGACACCGACCCAGGCCTATCAGCCCGATCCGATGGCCAAGCGCGAGACTTTGGAACTCGTGCGTTCCTATTACAGAATAGGGAGTCCGAGCGTTCGGAAGCGGTTGTTTGAACTCACGAAGGCCTTGGCCAAATCCAGCAACCCAGAATAGCCGTCGCTGAGCGCTGGCGCGACTGTATGGCCAGTGACGGCTGAGCGTAATCATGTGATCTACGGCCGTCGCCGCGGACGCCGGCTGCGACCTGGCCGTGAAAGGCTGCTCAACGATCTCTTGCCAAAGGTCGTCGTTGTGCCTTCGGAGATCCCATCGACGCCCGAAAGCTGGTTCGACGAATCGATTGGAGACCTGTGGCTTGAAGTCGGATTCGGCGCTGGCGAGCACTTGGCTGCGCAAGCTGCCGCCCATCCCGAAGTCGGTTTCATCGGCTGCGAGCCGTTCCGCAACGGCGTCGCCGGATTGCTGGCCCGCATTGAAAGCGAGGGGCTGCGCAATATCAGAATCTATCCCGATGATGCGCGCACGCTGATGAGGGCTCTTCCTGAGCGTTCGGTCGGCCGCGCCTTTGCCCTGTTTCCGGACCCCTGGCCAAAAACGCGGCATCATCGCCGCCGTATCATCGCCGCCGAAACGCTTTGTGAGCTTTCCCGGATCCTGAAACCAGGAGGCGAATTGCGGCTGGCCAGCGACGATATGGGATACGTGCGCTGGATGCTGTCGCATACCTTGAAACATGGCGGATTCGAGTGGCTAGCGCGAAGTCCGGACGACTGGCGTCGGCGGTCGCCGGATTGGCCGCCGACGCGCTATGAAGCGAAGGCGCTGGAGCGCGGCGTCGACTGCGTATATCTGCGGTTTAGGCGGTACGGTTCCGTGCGACATCACTCTTGATAGCAGCGGCCTAAAGGCCTACATAGTAGTCATACGAATAACCCATACGACCGTCGTCAGATGGTCGAGCGAATTGGGTGGGCCGCGGCCCACCTTTTTTATTACCTGAACGGCGAGGAAATACGGACAGGACAACACGTTGAAGGATCATACACATCGCATCGAAGAACTTGTCACTCCCACTCTAATGGGCATGGGAATGGCGCTGGTCCGGGTGCGAATCTCAGGTGCCCGTAATCCGACGCTGCAGATCATGATCGAGCGCGAAGATGACAGGTTGGTCTCTGTCGATGATTGCGCGCAAGCGAGCCGGTCGATTTCGGCGCTCTTGGACACTGATGATCCTCTCAGTGGGTCTTATACGCTGGAAGTAAGTTCGCCCGGAATTGACCGTCCACTCGTTCGGTTGCGTGATTTTGAGCGCTTTGCCGGGTTTGAAGCAAAGGTCGAGCTGCGAGCCCCGGTATCGGGACGCAAACGGTTCCGCGGTCGCTTGATGGGCATCATCGACGATGTCGTGCTGTTGTCCACGGAGGCCGGGAAGGCCGAGTTGCCAATTGAAGAGATTGAAAAGGCGAAGCTGATTATGACGGACGATCTACTGGCGGCAACCGAGGCCGCAGCGATCGAACACGAAGGATAGGCGAGAAACAATGGAAACCGTGATTCAGTCGCGACCGGAAATGCTGCAAGTGGCGGATACGGTCGCTCGGGAAAAGGGTATCGAGCGAGACCAGGTTCTCGAGGCGATGGAACAAGCCATCCAAAAAGCTGGTCGCTCCAAATACGGGCATGAACATGACATTCGCGCCGAAATCGACCGCACGACGGGGGAGATACAGCTTGCGCGCTATCTCGAGGTTGTCGAGGAGGTCGAGAACGACGCCACTCAACTAACTTTGGCCGACGCGCAGCGCATGAAAGCAGATGCGGAGATCGGCGAGTTTCTTGTCGATCCGCTGCCGCCGATCGACTTCGGCCGCATCGCGGCCCAGACCGCCAAGCAGGTGATCGTCCAGAAGGTTCGCGAGGCCGAGCGCGAACGCCAATACGAGGAGTACAAGGACCGCGTATCGGAGATCGTCAACGGGATTGTCAAGCGTGTCGAATTTGGCAATGTTACCGTCGACCTTGGCCGCGCTGAAGCGATATTGCGGCGTGACGAGTTGTTACCGCGGGAGAGCTTTCGACGCGGTGAGCGTTGTCGAGCTTATATCTACGACGTTCGCGAGGAGCCTAGAGGTCCGCAGATATTTCTCTCGCGCACCCATCCCCGATATCTTGCCAAGCTTTTCGCTCAGGAGGTGCCGGAGATTTACGACGGCATCATCGAGATCAAGGCGGTGGCCCGCGATCCAGGAAGCCGCGCCAAGATCGGGGTTGTTTCGAACGATTCCAGCATCGATCCCGTGGGTGCCTGCGTCGGCATGCGGGGCAGCCGCGTCCAGGCCGTCGTTGCCGAACTGCAGGGCGAAAAGATCGATATCATTCCCTGGTCGCCCGATACGGCAACCTTTGTCGTCAACGCTTTGGCTCCGGCGGAGGTCACGAAGGTCGTGCTCGATGAAGATGCGGGCAAGATCGAAGTGGTGGTCCCTGACGAGCAATTGTCACTCGCGATCGGTCGGCGCGGACAGAACGTGAGACTGGCTTCCATGCTCAGCGGCTGGGATATCGATATCATGACCGAG
>CAZCVU010000199.1:0-4737 GCA_964501745.1 uncultured Flavobacteriales bacterium
CGCTGCCTGCCTGTTTATGTTCATTTTCTGTGGGCCATTAGGCCCTATTGTCGGGTAGTTCTTCGCCAATTCAATATCAGGAAGCGCAATCGCGCGAAAATTGTCAGCTAAATTGCGCTTCCGCAGGGTTTCCAGTTGTTCGTGCCCAGCTGTGTCATTGTCAAACAGCGCCACAATTTTATTGCGAATTCCGGACGCTGCAAATGCCTTAACGACGATTACAAGCTGTCCTGCGCCCCCAGAGACTTTGTATTCGTCGAATTGCATGAAGTGAAAATATGGCGAGAGGTTGGGTCTTAATACTCGGATCGCCTGATTTAAGATCTCAGCGTCCGTCGTTCCCTCAGTTAAGACTATTGTTTTTTCAAACCGCCCAGCATCACCAATCAATGCTTCCTCAATCTGAGCATAAATAGCAGCACCGTCAGCATATGGTGAGATGAAGCAATGCAAGATTAAAATCTCGTCAGGGGGTAAGACGTCGAGAGCAAGGCGCAGCATGTAGCGTTGATCGCTGCACGGAAAGCCGAAGGGGCTTCTCATGTCCTCAATTAGCGTCCTGAGTATTGGTCTGTCGCGGGATGCAAATTTATGCAGGTCACTAAATTCCGAAACATTACGTCGGAAGAGAGTGGTAAATTCGTTTTGCCATGCCTCTATAGAAAGCCCTTTCAAAATCTTGTATCGCGAATCCACCGGTTCACGCTCAGGATTTGACCCCCTGCTATCATGAAACCATACATGCTCAGCAATCTCGTTTGCCTTCTCGTCGTTGAACGCGGTAGTCGCAGATTCAATTGTAACACCCAATAGTTCTAACCTCTCGATGGCTCCATCAACCGACACTTGAAAAGTTGCGTATTTCGGATACGTCACATCAATAGGATTCCAAGCCAACCAATAGTTGGAAGTTTCAGTGATCACCTTAAAATCCTGAGGGCGGAAAATCGGAAGAACGTCGAGAGTGTTTGTCTCCGTGTGTCCAAAGATTGGAAATACACCTGCAACGAGTCTGGTTTCGAGCGTAACCCGCTCAACCGTTGGAACGTGCAGCTTTATCTTAGGCTTCCGCGATCGTCTCCGTCTTTTTTGAGATCGCGTCGACTTCTTAGGCCGAGATGAGGGAGATTTTTCGGACGTCATATCTTGCACCCATTTTTTCATTGCAGCTACATTTTTGCTTCGCTACCGAGGATAGAGCAATTGGGTAAGTGTGGAACCCAATGAGTTGCCTGGATCGCCGGCCGGTTGCGCGGCTCCCGGCGTCCGCTCGGCAGGCAGGAGTAGCCGCCAAGCAACACCTTCAGTCCGGTTTTCGCGTCAACGCATGCGTGGCGGGCTGGGGAATCCGAGAGCGACGGCAAGGGCATAGCCCTTACAATCACCTCGGCCCGCCACCATGTTTTGCCTAGCGCAGGCGATGCCCTTCCCGGCGTGGCGGCATGTTTTGTGCATGAAAATTCGCGGTAACCCATGGGGATATAAGGCAAACTGACCGTATGCTTTTTGACTTCGCTATCACCGGCAAGTTCTCGACGTACGACTTCATGACGAATCTGCCGCTCAATTCCAACGCGCGCAGTGTTCGCTCTGCGGCGTTGGCGGCTGCGGCGGCGGGCAGGAGCGAGACCAGCACGCGCAACACTTACGCGGCAGACGTAGAGATCAGGGCGGCGAATGCCCGGGCGGACGCCTTTTCCGCCTTGCGCAGCAAGCTCAATACCGCGACGAAGACGCTCGACAAGGCGACGGAGCGACTTGAGGAGGTGAAGGACATCCTCCTCGACATGCAAAAGCGCATTACGCTGGCCCAGAAGACCGGCGTCACCGCGACCGAGCGCACCGCCTATGCGCAGCAGTTCGACCAATTGCTGGGCGATCTCAATCTCAGGGTCAAGACGGCCGGTTATTCGGGCACTAACCTGATCGGCACAAGTTTTCGCGACTCCTTCACACCCGACGACCTCGAATACCGCGAGCGGCCCGACAGTAGAGCTACGGTGACGGTGTCCGGCGAGTATCTCGGCAGCGACTACTACATCGAGGATGCAAACGGCGACCGGCATTATCCAACGATCTATGGCTCATCGCTGGTGATATTCCCCAATGCCGACGAGAACGATGCCGGCACGCTGCTGAAGAGCGACGATCAAATCTCCTACGATTCCGGCAGCGGCGCGATTTCCATTACCGCCGATGGCGCCGGGGCGCCGCACCTCTCGGGAACGCTGGTGCGCAAGGGGCTCGGTGTCGTGCATTCCTGGCTGTACGGTGACTTTCAGTCGACAGCAGACATGGATACCGCGCTCAGCGACGTCAACGACGCGCTCTCGACGATCCGCAACAAGATCAGCGTCTTCTCCTCGCACGCCAAACAGGCTGCCGTCCGCTACGATTTTACCAAGCAGGCGATTTCCGATAACCGCAACGCCGCCTCGAAGATTTCGACCAGCCTGCAGGTCGAAGAGTCGCGCGCCTCGCTGTTGGCGCAACGCAGGCAACTCCTGGTCAGCAGCGCCATCACCTCGTCGCTGACCTACAACGCGAACGGCCTGCTCGATATCGTGCAAGGTGGCAATTTTTCCTTCGACACCTGACGGAAATTTGTCGCCATCTAGCGGGTCGGAGACATGGCCCTTCATATTTTGTGCGAAAAATGGCAGAATATAAGGCGGCAGGTCGGCGCCCTCTTCCTTCACGACGATGAATTGGAATAACAGGTAGCCGGCCTTCCAAATTGGGGTACGGACGAACTTTGGCGTGGGGACGCCATGGCGACGGTATCGACAGATGCGATCCTGGTATCGCTGTCCGACTTCTTGCCGGACGCGCGCTTCCGCACGCTTGGGGTAATCGAGCAGCCACAGGCGGTGGAGCGCTTGTCGGCGGCGCGCGACCTTGACTCCCGCCAGGCCCTGGCGAAAGCTGACAGCTTTGCGGCACTGCTACCGGATCTGAGGACCGCCGTTGACGCGCTGGATGCGGCCGTCACCGCGCTAACCTCCGCCCGTTCGCTGTTGCGGGACCTGGTGCATCAGGTCGAACTTGCACAGGTTTCCACTGCCAGCGCTGAAGACCGGCGGTCATATGCGCTGGCCTACGACCAGAGTCTCAGGGACTTCAACAACATCATCAATGCGGCCAGCGGCGGCGGCCTCAACCTGATCGGCGGCGTCGAGCGCGGCATCTTTCTGCCCAATGATGTCGAGTATGTTGCGCGGCCTGGCTCTTTCAATACCGAGAGCGTCAGCGGCAGCTATCTCGGATCGGACTTCTTCATCGAGGATGGCAGCGGCGACCAGTTCTTTCCGGGGGCCTTCGGACGCCAGTTGGAGGAACTGCCGGAGCCGTCCCCGGTCAACGAGATCGAACTTCTCGAAGACGATACGATCGTCTTCGATTTCGACACTGGCGCAATCGACCTGACGCGTGACGGCGCGGGCGCGCCATTCCTGTCGGGCACCGTTACGCGGGCCGGCATACGCTTGCTGAACTCCTACCTCTACGAAGGCTTTCAGGACAGTGGCTTGCGCGACCAGGCTGCGACCGACGTGCGTGACGCCATCACCCGCTTCGACGCCGCGACGGCCACTTTCGAGGCCCAGCGCGCAACGGCCAGCGCCCGGCTGGCGTTTACCGAGGCAGTGGTGGCGCAGAACCTGGACATTACGATCAAGCTCGAATCAGGCTTTGAGACCGTCAATCTTGCGACCTATTCCGCCGACGGCGAACTCCAGCAGGGCCGCGACGGTAACTCCCTCCTGGAACTATTGGTCTAGGCCGGACGAACTCAACTGGGTTTCGAGGCGCCGCGATTGTGGCTCAGGCGGCGCTCGATCGCATCCCAGATCTGCGCTTCAAGTGACACGTCGTCGAACCGGTTGACTTCTTGCAGACCGGTTGGCGAGGTGACGTTTATCTCGGTCAGATAGTCGCCGATCACGTCGATGCCGGCGAAGATCAGCCCGCGCTCGGAAAGTGCCGGACCAAGGGCATTGCAGATCTCGTGCTCGCGGGCTGTCATCTGCCACTTTGTCGGTTGCCCGCCGGCATGCATGTTGGAGCGTGCCTCCCCCTCCGCCGGAATCCGGTTGATCGCGCCGGCAGGCTTGCCGTCGACAAGGATGATGCGACGGTCGCCGGTGCGCACATCCGCGAGATATTGCTGCACAATCACCGGCTCACGGTAGAACTCGGTAAACAGTTCGAGCAGAACGTTCAGGTTGTCGTCCTCGGGGCGCAAGTGAAACACGCCAGCGCCACCATTGCCGTAGAGCGGTTTGATGATGATGTCCCCCATCTCCTTGCGGAAGGCGACGATTTCGTCGCGATCGGTCGTGATCAGCGTTTGCGGCATGAGTTCGGCAAAATGGGTGACCAAGAGCTTCTCCGGGGCATTTCGGACCGCGACCGGATCGTTGACGACGAGCGTCGCAGGGTGGATGTGCTCAAGTAAATGCGTGGCGGTGATATAGGCCATGTCGAACGGTGGATCCTGGCGCATCAGGATGACGTCCACCGTCGCGAGGTCGAGGATTTCAGCAGTGCCCAAGGCAGCGTGATTGCCGGCGACGCGTTGTACAGAGAGGGGGCGTGCCCTGGCGTAGACGCGTCCGTGGCGCAGGGTGAGGTCGCTTGCGAGGTAGTGAAACAGCGCGTAGCCGCGACTCTGCGCTTCCAATGCCAGGACAAAGGTGCTGTCGGCGTCTATGTCGATCGCCTCGATGGGATCCATTT
>CAZCVU010000199.1:4747-5432 GCA_964501745.1 uncultured Flavobacteriales bacterium
TCATTGCTTTCCCTCCTAGTTGACGCGTCTCTGCAAGCGTTGCAGCAGTAACGCGGCCTCCTGACGCGGACCGTCCCGAACCTCGCGCTGCAGATACTCAATCAAGTGCCGCGATTGCCGCCTGCAGGTTGCCCAGCTTGGCTTCGAGCGCCGCCATCTCGCGCCAAAGCGGGGACTCGGTGGGGGCGAATTGCAGCATCACCTTCTATCGTCGTGATCGCGCGTGCACCCTCGCCGAGTTGAGCCAGACGCAGCTTGACGTTGTTCTGCAAGCGCAACAGGACATCTCGGTCGCTGACCGTCGCGTAGTGATGCGGCGCCAATTCGGCATCGTTGCCGATCGTTGCCTTCAGCAAGCGGCGTAAGTCTTCGGCATCGCGCGCTACGCCATCGTTGAACGGATCGATGATGGCGCGCCGCCCTTCCCGTTCGAGCAAGATCAGAAAATGTCCGGGAAAGCTCAGTCCGTCGGCCGCCCAGCCCTGTGCCCTCGCCGCCCGAAGGTAGAGAATGCCAAGTGAAATCGGCAGTCCCTTGCGGCGATCGATGACGCGCATCAAGTTGGCATTTTGCAGATCATCGTAGGTCGCAATATCGCCTTGATAGCCATGTTCGACGATAATGACCTGACGTAGGGCGGCGACACATTCCTCAAGGGTTCCCAGTTTTCCTGTGGTGGTCCTCT
>CAZCVU010000200.1:0-1912 GCA_964501745.1 uncultured Flavobacteriales bacterium
AGTTCGCTACAATTCTTGGTTTCTTGTTTGATCTTCTCAAGTTCGCCGGCGTCATCGATTACGAAATGCCGGACCCCATAAACATTATGTGCTGTAAGTATTTCGGCCCGTGACTTAACTGGATGCATGAAGTAAGGAATCGCCTCCTCATGCATTTCCTGGACGGCCGCGATTTCGGCCAGCGACGCCGTGTCGAAATCCCGAATACCGGCGTCAAAGAGCGTCTGCAGGACCAGCGGATGCGGGTTACATTTGACGGCGTAGAGAACACGGCCAGGGAAGTCGTCGAGGAAGCGTCGGGCAGACGTTTGAAGTTCAGCCGGTCGCAGGCAGTAGACCGGGTAGCTTGGCTGCAATGCCGAAACGACTGCATCGGCGTCGGCAAAGTGGCGCGAGTTCATCGGTTTGGCTGGTTCCTTCATCGAACTCATAGCGTTTGCGGGCCGGTATCGAAGCGATTCATTGCGGTGACATACATGCTCCTCTAATAAGCTGGACCATAATTTTTGACTGTCGAGGGAGCAATGCCTTCATTTTCGCTTAGCGATCCCCTGCCCGCGTGGTTCACGGTATTGCCGACGACACCGGCTACGGTCATTGGATCGCGTCGACCGACACATTGTCGTTCCGCTGAAAGCTAACATTATGACCGTCTCATTCGAGAGCATATCCGCCGCCGCCGAGGCGATCGCGGATGTCGTCGTACGCACGCCAACCATAGCTTCGGCGCCACTATCGGCGGCGCTTGGCGCGGACATCTACCTCAAGCTGGAAGTCCTTCAACGCACCGGGTCATTCAAGGACAGGGGCGCGCTGGTCAAACTTTTGAGCCTCTCCGACCAACAGCGGAAATCGGGAGTGATCGCGGTCTCCGCCGGCAACCACGCCCAAGGGGTTGCCTATCACGCGCAGCGGCTGGGGATTCCGGCAACTATTGTCATGCCTGAGGCGACGCCGTTCACAAAGATCGTGCGCACCGAGGCGTTCGGCGCCCGCGTGCTGCTGCACGGCGAGAGCGTCAATGCAGCCGAACCTTTCGCTCAAGAGCTGGCCGAAGCCGACTCACTTACGCCTGTCCATCCCTACGATGACGATCTGATCGTCAGCGGTCAGGGAACGATCGCTCTGGAGATGCTGGCCGACGTCGACGACCTCGATACGATCGTCGTGCCGATCGGCGGCGGCGGCGTTATTGCCGGCATCGCGACGGCGGCAAAGGCGCTGTCGCCAAAGATTGAAATAATCGGCGTGGAAGCCGCCCAATATCCCTCGATGTACGAGGCGTTGCACGGACTGGCACCCACTTCGGGCGGCAATACTATCGCCGAGGGAATAGCGATCAAGGCACCCGGCACCATCGCACGCGAGATCGCCGAACGCCTGGTCGATGAAATTCTTCTGGTCAGCGAATTCGCCTTGGAGACGGCGGTATTGACGATGCTTGAGAACAGTAAAGTGCTGGCCGAGGGTGCCGGGGCGGCGGCGTTGGCCGCCGTTATGGAGAATCGCGAGCGATTTGCCGGCCGTAAAGTCGGTCTCGTGGTATGCGGCGGCAACATAGACGCGCGGCTGCTGGCGTCGGTGCTGATGCGCGGTCTGGTCCGCACCGGCCGGATCGTTCGACTTCGTGTCACCATTACCGACCGGCCAGGCGCTCTAGCACAGGTGGCGCAGCAAATTGCCGCCGTCGGCGGCGACATCATCGAGATTGCCCATCAACGCCTGTTTCAGGATGTGCCGGTCAAGCTGGCGGACCTCGACGTTCTAGTCGAAACCCGCGACAAGGTGCAGGCTGCGGACATCATCGCGCAGCTCAACAGGGAAGGATTGCCGACGCGGCAGCTCGGGATCAGCAATACGGACGCCTGAGCCGCCGCCCCGTTCTACCGCCGTTGTGTAATCTGCATGGACT
>CAZCVU010000200.1:1922-5428 GCA_964501745.1 uncultured Flavobacteriales bacterium
ATCGTTGTTGTTACCGGTAGCATCCTCGGCGGATATGTCGCGTTGGGCGGCAAGCTTGCCGTTTTGTGGCAGCCGTTCGAGCTGGTCATCATCGGCGGCTCGGGGGTCGGCGCCTACATCATAGCAAACTCGAAGCAAGTCCTGGGGGGCACGCTCGGCGCGCTCGGCGCCATCTTAAAGGGCCCGAAATACAAGCGAGACGACTATGTCGAACTGATCTCGCTGCAGTACCAAGTCTTTAAGCTTGCCAAGAGCAAAGGCATGCTGGCGATGGAATCGCATGTCGAGAACCCGCATGAGAGCTCTCTGTTCCAGGAGTTCCCGCGCTTTGCCGCAAACCATCACGCGATGGAGTTCTTTTGCGACTACCTGCGCTTGATGACGATGGGAACTGACAACCCGCATGAAATGGAGACATTGATCGACCAGGAACTCGACGTTCATCATGAAAAAGACCATCAAATGCAGCACGCTTTGCAGCAGCTGTCGGAGGCATTCCCAGCGCTCGGGATCGTCGCCGCCGTGTTGGGTGTCATCAAAACCATGGGCGCGATCACCGAGCCGCCGGAAATTCTTGGTAAGTTGATTGGCGGCGCGCTGGTTGGAACCTTTCTCGGAGTGCTGTTGTGTTACGGTTTCGTTGGACCGATGGCGTCCTCGCTAAAGAGCGTACAAGACGCGGATTCAAAGTATCTTCAGTGCATGAAGGCTGGCATGCTGGCCTATCTACAGGGCTACGCACCCGCGGTGTGTGTGGAGTTTGCCCGCAAGACCTTGCAGGAACACGTCCGCCCAACCTTCCAGGAAGTCGAGGAAATGACGGCCAACCTGGCACCGCCAGGTTGAGACCTGCCCAGGAATCCTGAACGGAAGATCCATGGCGGACGAACAGCAACAGGAAGAAGAACGGTTTCTCGGTCCTCCGGTATTCGTGAAGAAGATAAAGCCGGCCGACGCGCCGCATGGTGGCGCTTGGAAGGTCGCCTACGCCGACTTTGTCACTGCGATGATGGCCTTCTTCCTGCTGCTATGGCTTTTGGGTGTGGCCACCGACGAACAAAAGCACGGCCTTTCGGAGTATTTCGAGCCCCAGAAGGCATCGCAGGAACAGGTCGGTTCGGGCGGTATATTGGCCGGTTTAGCTCTCAGCGCAGAAGGTGCGCTGAGGTCCGCCGGGTCGCCGCCGACGGTAACCGTCGCATTGCCGACCTTCGGTGGCGAAGCCGAGGAAGAATCTGAAGGTGAGTCCGGCGAGGATTCCGCAGCCGATCAAGCCGCAGCAGAAAAGGAAGCAGAGCAATTTGCAAAGGCGGAGTCGGCGCTGCGCAAAGCGATAGAAGACGCGCAGGAGCTTCAAACGTTGCGCGACAGCCTGCTGATTGATCAGACGCCGGAGGGATTGCGCATCCAGATCGTCGACCAGGAAGGCGTCGCGATGTTCAGGTCGGGCAGCGCTGACATGCAGGATCAGGCGAAGGCACTTTTGGCGCTTGTTACCAACGTCGTCAGCACGCTCCCCAACAGAATTTCGATATCCGGCCACACAGATTCGGTCAAGTTCGGCAGCAGCAGCTATACCAACTGGGAGCTTTCCGGCGACCGCGCCAATGCCTCCCGCCGCGCCTTGGTTGAGAGCGGCTTATCCGCCGAGCGCATCGAGAAGGTGGTGGGCAAAGCGGACCGCGATCACCTGTTCGCCGACCAGCCCGAATCGCATCGCAACAGACGAATTGCGATCGTTCTCCTGAGAGAAAATCAGCCGGTCGACGGGGAAGCCGGCGGAACGGGGTCAGCGGAGTAGCGACATGGCCGATCAAACCGAAGTCAACATGGACCCCATCTTCAAGAAGGTAAAGCTGCCGGCTCCGGCCGGTCACAGCGCCGCCTGGAAGGTCGCCTACGCCGACTTCGTTACCGCCATGATGGCCTTCTTCCTGCTGCTATGGCTGCTACAGGTCTCGGATGAGGAGCAAAAATTGGGGGTATCGCAATATTTCGAGCCGGTTGGTGCGACAAAGGGATCGAGCGGAAGCGGCGGGGTGTTTGGCGGCATCTCTGCGTCGGCCCCCGGCCCAATTGCCAAGTCGGCCATCACGCCTGCCGAAACCTCGAGCTTGGAAGCCCGACCCGGAGACAAGAAGTTTGACAAGAAAGGACTTGAGCAAGCGTTGCAGGAGGCTCTCGGCTCGTCGCCACAGGTGAGCGCCGCGGAGAAACGCGAACAGGACCAGTTCAAAGCCGCCAAAAGCACCTTGGAGCAGGCGATCAAACAGGTCCCCGACCTCCAGGATGTTGCCGAATCGGTGCAGATCGAGAACACCGAGGAGGGCCTTCGCATTCAGCTCACCGACCAGGACAATGTGTCGATGTTTACACCGGGCGGCACCATACTCAGCAAGAAGTCCCGGGATTTGCTGCTGCTGGTTGCCAGCGTTGCGGAACGCCTGCCGAACAACATCACCATTTCGGGTCATACTGACGCGCAGCCATTCAACGGTCTCGGTGGCCGCACGAATTGGGAACTCTCGCTTGATCGTGCGAACGCCGCGCGCCGGGCCCTGGTCCAACATGGTATTCCCTTGGGCCGCATCTCCAACGTCATCGGCCGCGCCGACCGCGAACTGCTAGATGCAGGCAATCCCGAGTCGCCGGCCAATCGGCGCATCACCGTGACGCTATTGCGCGCCGCCGGCAAGGAAGCCAGCAAGGCGATCCCGAAGCCGCCGCGCATCATCCGCGATTAACCGCGCCAGCGTGCGACCGGCTGCCGTTCAATGTATTCCACCGCAGAGACGACTGAGACGCGATGGGTGTCCTGACCTTCTATCGCTCGCGACCGACGCCGTGCCCTTATTTGCCGGATCGCACAGAGCAGCAACTGTTCGCCGAGCTCGCTGGGCCACAGGCTGGCGAGACCTTTGAGCTCCTGTCCAAGGGTGGATTCCGGCGCACCCAGCACATCATCTATCGACCGGCCTGCCCCGCGTGCAGTGCCTGCCTGCCGGTCCGCGTCGTAGCGCGTGAGTTCCACTTCGGACGCACCTGGCGACGGGTGCTTCGGGCCAACGAAGACCTGCAGGCGGAGGATGTCGGTCTAGGGGTCAGCGACGAACAATATGAACTGTTTCGGCGCTACCTGCACTCACGCCACAGTGACGGAGAAATGGCGAAGATGAACCGCGAGGAGTACGCGGAAATGATCTTGGCGAGCCCGGTTGAGACCGGCATTATCGAATTCCGTGATGTGGACAAACGGCTTGTTGCCTGCTGCTTTGCAGATCGTCTCGATCATGGGCTGTCGGCAGTCTACAGCGCGTTCGAGCCGGACGTGCACCGTCGCAGCCTGGGCAGCTACACCGTGCTGTGGATGATCCAGCAGGCATTGGACCTCGGGCTCGACTATGTCTATTTGGGATTCTGGGTCGATGGCAGCCGCAAGATGCACTACAAGAGCCGGTTCCGCCCGCTTGAGGCCTTCGGCGCTCATGGCTGGAAGCGCCTCACAG
>CAZCVU010000201.1:0-3055 GCA_964501745.1 uncultured Flavobacteriales bacterium
GATCCGCGGCGAGGAGAAATTTGCGGACTATTTACAGACGATTACCGATGTCGTGCGCGCCATGCTTGAGCGAGGTGCCGTGCCGATCGTACTCGGCGGCGACCACGGAACGACTATCCCGGTCCTGCGGGCCTATGAAGCGCACGGGCCGCTCTGCCTGGTGCAGATCGATGCCCATCTCGATTGGATCGACGAGCGCGGCGGGCTGCGCGAGGGTGGCAGCAGCCCCATGCGCCGTGCCGCCGAGATGCCATGGGTCTCGTCGATGGCGCAGATCGGCCTGCGCGGACAGGGTAGCGCCGGCCGCCAGGAGGTCGAGGATGCGACCGCCTATGGCAAGAGCCTCCTGATCCGTGCCGAAGAACTGCACGAGGTGGGGATCGATGCCGTCGTCGAGCGCATCCCGGACGCCGAGCACTATTACCTCACGATCGACGCCGACGGGCTCGACCCCTCGATCGCACCCGCCGTCCGCTATCCCACTCCCGGTGGGGTCACCTACTATCAGGCCTTCGACCTGATGCGCGGCCTGGCCCGCAAGGGAAAGGTCGTTGGTGCCGACTTCGTGGCGGTGGCGCCGGAGCTCGACGTCGCCAACAACTTGACCTCGCTGTTTGGCGCGCGCCTGTTGCTCAATCTTATCGGCGTGCTCGCCCACGGCGGCCATATCGGTGCCTAGCCAGTGAGGAAGTTTGGGCTTGCGGTGCGCCGCAAGCAGACTAGGTGTAGACTACGCTCATCCGCGCTCTGAAAGGGCAGGGGGGCTGGACATGCATGACAGCCATACAAGAGAAAGTTTATTTGTCAGGGCGGCAGCTGGAGCAGCGCCCGACAAGCCGATCCGTGATTTGCCGCCGCCGCCGCCCGACAAGCGCGAGGATCCCTTCGACAGGCCGCTCGACGACCCCGAGCAGCGGCCGCCGGGCATCCCGCCGGGCATCCCGATTCCCGATCCGCCAAAGCCGCCGCCGCCTATCATCGAGCCGCCGAAGCCGGTCATCGAGCCGCCGCCGGCCGAACGAACGGCCCCGAAACGCCGCAAACAACACGGTTGATACCGTCCCGGTACCATTTGCGCGGGTCCACCGCTGGGTTAGGATGCACCTGCCCGTGTGGTGCCACGGTGTCTTGCTGACAACGGAGTCATCCATGTCGTTCTTTCAATCCTTGCCCGAGGACGCCGGGGTCCCCGACATCCAGGGCGGCCGTCCGGACCTCTACGAACATTGGAATGCGTTTCGGCTCGCCTTGATGCGTGGACCGTCGCCGCTCAGCGAGGGTGAACGTGAGCTGATAGGCGCTTTCTCCTCGGGCCTCAATGCCTGCAACTATTGCTACCAGGGCCACCGGATCTCCGCGGAGTCCTTCGGCGTCGATGTGGCGCTGTTCGAGAGACTGATGGACGAAATCGACACGGCGCCGGTCGACGAGAGGTTGAAGCCGATCCTGCATTACGTGCGGAAGCTGACTTTGACACCCTCACGCATGGCTCAGGCCGACGCCGACGCTGTCTATGCTGCTGGCTGGGACGAACATGCGCTGCATGACGCGGTCGCCGTCTGCGCGTCGTTCAACTTCATGAACCGTCTGGTTCTGGGTCATGGGGTCGAGTACAGCGAGGCGCGCGGCGCGCGCTGGCGTGAACAGTTCGGCGTCGGTCCTTCGAAAGCATAGGCGCGCACAACCTCGTGGCGCCGCGGCCCATCATCATCGATTGCGATCCCGGTGAGGACGACGCCGTCGCCCTGCTGCTGGCGCTGGCCTCGCCCGACGAACTGCAGCTACTCGGCGTTACCTGCGTTGCCGGCAATGTGCCGGTCGAGCTGACGCACGCCAACGCGCTGCGTATCTGCGAACTCGCCGGGCGGACCGAGGTGCCGGTCTGCCGGGGTTGCGCAGGGCCGATCCTGCGGCCGCTGGTGACGGCGGAATCCGTGCATGGCAAATCCGGTATGGATGGCAGTGGCCTGCCGCCGCCCTCAAGCGCGGGTGATCCACGCCACGCCGTCGACTTCATCATCGAGACCTGTCTCGCCGCCGAGGACGGGGCGATCACGGTCTGCGCGGTCGGGCCGCTCACCAATATCGCGGTGGCGATAGTTCAGGAGAGCCGCATCCTCGCGAAGATCCGCGAAATCGTGCTGATGGGCGGTGCCGCGATCACACCCGGTAACACCACTCCGGCGGCCGAGTTCAACATCTACGTTGATCCGCATGCGGCACAAGTGGTGTTCGATTCCGGGCTCGAACTCACGATGTTTGGGCTCGACGTCACCCATAAGGTGATGACGACGCCCGCGCGCCTCAAGGCCATTCGCGCACTCGATACGCCGGTTGCGCAGGCCGTCGCCGGCATGCTCGATTTCTACGGCCGGCACGATGTGGCGCGCTATGGCATCGAAGGTGGGCCGCTGCATGACCCCTGCGTTATCGCCCATCTTATCGATCCCGGCATCTTCAGCGGTCGCAGGGTGCGCGTCGATGTCGAAATCGCTTCCGAGCGGACGATGGGCGAGACGGTGGTCGACTGGTGGGGGGTCGGCGATGCGGCGCCCAACTGCCTGGCAATGGACCAGGCCGACGCCCCGCGTTTTTACACTTTGCTGACCGAGCGCCTGGCTCGCCTGTAGTATGCGATTTAGCGCTTTCGGATTGAACCTTGGCGGCCGATCCGAGCCTGGGACCAACCCGCAACTCCGCAGCTCCGGCTGTTCACAGTCTGCCCTGTCAGGGGTCGCTCCGGCGTTGCCCGCAGGCACACATGAGTTTCTAGAGAAAGCCCTGGTAGCGTTTCGGCACCACGGCGCGATAAAGCACGTCGATGTAGGCGACTTGATCGAACACCGGCAGCCCCGTTGCTTGCTGGATATCGGCGGAAAACGGCGGCAGGTTCGTGCACTCTATGAGCACTGCGCCAAATGACGTATCGCCTTTGATAGCGTCCTGGACCGCGTCCACCACATCGTCGCGCAGTTTTTCGATATCCATCTCGATCGAGGTGCCGCCCATATGTGTCGCGTTGTATTCTTTCGAGTTGTCCATGCCGGTGATTACA
>CAZCVU010000201.1:3065-5386 GCA_964501745.1 uncultured Flavobacteriales bacterium
ACACCGACCGCCTCGAGGAACTCCTGCGACAAATACTTCTTGGACGCAGTCAATACCAACACGCTCTTATCCTTGCCTAACATCGTCAGAATCGAGGGGATCATCATCAGCGGCGATGCGAACACAGGAATATCCACCGCTTCGGCCACGACATCTTGAATCAACGAAAAGAAGCCGCAACACATGGCAATGGCGCGCACTCCGTCGGCTTCCATCGCCTTGACCGCGTCGACGGCCTTCTGGACCTCCGGCGTCAGCTCGCCGTCTTCTCCGCGGATCGGTGGAAAGGGGTTGTTGTCGAGATCAGGCACGACTCCGATGCGAACCGGAAAGTCATAGCTGCTGGCATTTCCGACGTCTCCAGGGAGTTTCGGATACTGCCTGTGGTCCAGCATCAGGATACCGATTGCATCACCATAGAATGGTTTTCCGCCGACAACCTTCATGTTGCTGCCGCCTTTCGCCTGGTTGGGATAGGAGCTACACTAATTATAGGAATAACAACGCGCGAGGTCATCAAAAACGGGTGTCGCATCGAAGCGCCGTTATCGGCCAGGCACGAGCCGTATCAGTGAGGCCGGACGTCCGTTGCCGGTATTCTGCAGGAGCATGTTGCGGTCAATTTTGTGTACTGTACGACCATTGGATGTTCGCGGGTCTGCCGATTGCGTGGAATGCAGTGACAGTTCTCGCGGCGGCTTCCAACATGGCCATTTGGGTCGTGTTGTCAGTCAGGAGTGACAGTGATAAGTAGATAGCTATTCGTGCTCGTGCATGGCCTCCGATTGATCCATTCGATACGAGCTGCCCAGGCCGACGATATGATCGCCGCCATGCCGCCGCGACGGCCGGTAGCGTACAGGCACGTCAAGGAGCGAGAGCAGCCTCGAGCGTGTTCCATCACGCCCCTCAACGGCCTGAGGATTCGATCATGAGAACTCAATCCGCATCAGTTGAAACGCCGACGGAGAAGGTGAGTGTTCGGTACGAGTTCGACGGTGGGCCGGCGCGTGTTCGCATCGGCTTGATCGCGCTCAGTACGGATGTCTCCATGGAGCGCGATTTCCGCAACATGTTGCCCGACGACGTGACGTTTCACACCAGCCGTGTGATGGCTGCGGACCCCGTGACAATCGAGAACCACCGTGCCATGGGTCCCCATCTCACCGAAGCGGTTCGGCGAATCTTGCCGGGCATGAGGCTCGACGCCATCGCATACGGCTGCACGTCCGGCACCGTGGCGCTCGGGTACGACGAGGTCGCGGCTCAGATTCGGCAGGGCCGTCCCGATGTGCCGGTGGTGACACCCATCACGTCGGCCATTGCGGCTATGGAGAAGCTTGGTATCCAAAAAATCTCGTTGCTGACGCCCTATGTGGATTCTGTCAACCAGGCGATGCGCGAGTTTTTGGAAGCTCACGGGATCACTGTCCTCAACATCGGTAGCTTCTGCATCGAGAGCGGCACGCTCTTCGCGGAGCTGCCGCCCGACGCGATCTTCGAAGCGGCTCTCGAGGTCTGCAGGCATGACGCGGATGCCCTGTTCGTTCCCTGCACCGCCATCCGGGCGATCGAGATCATAGCGCGCGCGGAGCAAGCCCTCGGCAAGCCGGTGTTGAGCGCGGTCCAGACGCTCCTCTGGCAGTGTCTGCGCGACTCCGGGTACAACGAACCCCTACCAGGCTACGGCCAACTGCTACAAGAAGAGTAAGCCCAGGGCGCCTGCCCGGCGCAGACCCTGCGGCTCTCACAGTTATTGCCCGGGCGAGGAGCTAGTATGGAACTCTCGGATCAGCAAAAGCGCATGCTCGCGGGTGGTGACGGTGCAGGCCGCCAGCTGGCGATGCGAATGGTCACGAAGGCGGCGGAAGCACTGGCAGCGCCGCGCCTGATCGACATTCAATCGGCGCATGTCACCAGCTGCTTCTACTCGGGAAGAGTGAACGTCGATTTCGCCGAACATCTCGTCGCAAAGGGCGCAAAGGTTGCGGTACCGACGACGCTCAACGCCAGTTCGATGGATTTCCTTCATCAAGACCTGCAACTCGTCGATCCGGATATGGCGGCCATCGCCGGGGCCGGGCGCCTGGGGGAGTGCTATCGGGAAATGGGCTGTAATTTGACCTGGACCTGCGCGCCTTATCACCTTGAGGCGCGGCCGGACTTCGGACAGCACATCGCTGGCTCAGAATCGAATGCGGTGGTGTTCAGTAACGCCGTCCTGGGTGCGCGCACCAATATGTACGGCGACTTTCTCGACATTTGTGCTGCGATTGTCGGCTGCGTTCCCGACGCCGGGTTGCACCGCGACGAAAACCGGC
>CAZCVU010000202.1:0-5379 GCA_964501745.1 uncultured Flavobacteriales bacterium
GCGACACTGACATTGACGGCATCGGCAAAAAACACGTTTGGGTTCCGGCTGCAGCGAGGCGTCCAACGTCATCAAATGGTTGTGCTGGTTTGGCTGATCTGGAAACGACGGCGGGAAGGCCGGACCTGTCCAGTCTGGATTTTGACAGTACGGCGGACGAACACGCGCAGTTCGGCATTGCCGCCCCGAAGTCATGGAACGAATCGACTGTCACTTTCAAGGCGGTCTGGACCCACGCAGGCGGACAAACAGGAGGGCTCGATGGGGTCGCGTGGTTCCTGCAAGGCGTCGCCTGTTCGGACGACGACACGGCAGACGTTGCCTATGGGACGGGGGTTGTCGTGACCGACGATCAGGCAACGGGCGAAGACGTTTATTTCACTTCCGAAAGTTCGGCCATCACGATTGCCGGGACGCCAGCCGAAGGCGACATGCTGTTCTTCCGGGTGGGTCGTGATGTTAGCGATGCCGCCGACGACCTGGACATAGACGCCAAGCTATTGGGAATCGTCTTGTTCCTGACGACGAACGCGGCGACCGACGCATGAGTTTCTTACTAAACCAAGGGCTAGTCGGATTCGGCGGCGGTGGTGGCATTCCCCGCGAAAGCCTGAAGACGACGATGGACAACGCGGGGTTCACGCCGCGATGCGTGTTCGATGCGGCGGATTCCAATTGCTATTCGGGGTCAGGCGAAAATTTCTATGACCTGACGGCAACTAATTTCGACATGCTGTTGGGGGAAACTGCCAGCGTTGATGGCGACGAACCGACGTTTGTCGGAACCGCTGACGTATTCGATGCCGGAACGCATTTCACGTTCGACGGCGGCGACTTCTTTGAATTTAACGGTGCAGTTCCGTCCTGGGTCCAGACAATGCACAAGTCCGCCAACGGTCAGTGGACGGCTTGCGTCATTATGAAATACGTCAACAATTCGACGTATCAGCAATTTTGGTCGGCGGGGGGTGGTTCAGTTTCCACGGCTGACCGAATTGGTGTGCAACTTGGTCTTGATTCCGGTAGTCAAAAGGTGATTGTGTCGGTCGGGAAGACAACCGGACAATCGGATGTTTTCTACAAGATAGCGGACACGCTTCTTCCTGATGGCCCCATGATGCTTGCGTGTTCTATCGACAACGGCGGAAATGGGTTTTTCTATCTGAACGGCGATTATGACCAAGCCGGAAGCGCGGACACTTGGTCGGTTACTTACAATTCTAGTTCGGACACCAACGCCAACCACATTCGAATTGGCGCAAGTGGTCGGTCTGGAAATCCGCCCTATGCGTTCTTCCCAAGCGGTTCGAAATTCTATAGCGGTTTCTTCGATGATACGGCTTGGTCGAAAGCTGACCTTGACGTGATTTGGGGACGGGTCAGCGGTTGGTTGTTGGCGTCTTCATAGAGCAAAGGATTTGAAATGACTGTTCAAAGGGCGTTGGTCAAGAACGGGTCGGTCGTCGAAATAACGACATTTAGCGATGAAGAGGCGGCGGTCGTCGACGAAACTTGCAAGCGCGTTGATGATGTCCCTATGTGGCGACCTTACACGCGAACGCCCGACCCGGCATTTGACCCGGCAACCCATAAGCTGGTCGACGACCCGCGTGTGATTGCCGATGATGGCGTGACGGATAGCCGGTCCGTGGTCGCTCTCACGCAACAGGAAATCGACGACGCGGCCGAAGAAGCGGACATCAGCAACCTTCAGACCGCGGGTCGGGACATCGCCGTCGTGCTGGTCGAACTGGTCGACCAACTGCTACTGGACAGCACGATCCAGCTGACGGACTTCACGCCGGCTGTGAAGCAGAACTATCTCGACATCAAGGCGATTGCGGATCGCGTGAAATGATGGACGACGCCGAACTTCAGGCACTCGTCCACCAGGCCGCCGAGGAGGCTGCCGAAAGCACGGTCAAGAAGGCGATGATGGCGCTGGGGGTCGATGTCAGAAATCCGATGGAAGTGCAGCAGGACATGGCGCATCTGCGACGTCACCGGCAGGCCTATGAGCAGGTCGGGACGATCACCCGCCGCACCGCGTTGACGGTGGTGATAGGAGGCATGTTGACGGCATTGTGGCTCGGCATCGAGACGATGCTCCGGGCGCCAAACTGAGGGACCAGCCATGCGCCCTTTCTGATCGCCGCCGTTTGGGCGGCTTTTTCTTTGTCCGCATGGGCGTCACATCAGGACCGGTGCATCACTATCGAGAGGATGCAATCGGACCTCAGGGACTGGGGCTACAGGGGGCGACCTTCTCAAGACGTACACCGGCGAAGAAGCTGTTGAGGTGGCAGCCGAGTTTGAGTCGCCAAGCGGGCTGATCTTCGACGCCATCGTCAGCCTTGATGTCGACGAGGTTTCATACGTCGTCGTCCTCATGCACGACGGCTGCATGGCGAACTGGCGCCTCTACACATTGGCCAGCAAGACATGACTCGGCATATCGCCGTGGCCTTTGCGGCTGCGATTCTCGTATCCGCACCCGCCCGCGGCGAATACGGACTGATGAACCTGCCGGTCTGGTGCGAGGTCTATCCGGGCGTCACCAATATCCTGGATCGCGACCATCAGGAACGGGTCTATGGAACCGGAGCGGCGAGTGGCGGCTACCTGGTGGAGCTGTATGTCGCACCCAGCACCGACACCTGGACCCTTGTTCAGACCGACCCGGCCCGGCAGCGCCAATGCGCGTTCCGTAGCGGCGAGGGCTGGCAATTCGTGATCCCAGCACCCGCCAGCGGAGGCAACTTTTGAAGATACGCATCACGCTGCCGCCGGATCGGACGCTACCGGGCCGATTGACTTACGCACAGATCACGGTGCCATGCCTGGGCAAAGCCGACAACGCGCGGGCGGCGGTACACGGCAATCCAAAGCGCAACCCTGTCCACCCCTGGGGCGATACGCCAACGGGTCGCTACGCACCCGCGCGAGCGGTCTGGTTTGCAACCCGGACACCGCTCGGCGAAGCGTGGCTGCCGCTCGAGGGAGTTCATGGCGACGCACTCACGGCACGCCATAACGGGCGTACAGGGCTCGGCATCCATGCCGGCCGGGGCAGCGGCCGTCTCGTGCCGACTTATGGCTGCGTTCGTCTGCGAGCCCGCGATTTTTACGCGATGCTCAGCGAAGCCGGCGAGCGGCGCATCGAGGTTGAGATCGTCGAATGCACGCAACGCGGAGCTTTCGACGTGCATTCATAGCCGCGGAATGGTTTGATATGGGATGTTGTGGACTCTCCGATAGGGAGGTATTCGCGATGACCTTATCGTATCAACCGGTGATGGAGCAGTTCGGCGTCGAAGTTGAAGGTGTTGATCTTGCGAGCGATTTTTCCGACGATGTGCTGCATGAAATTATCGATGCCCTTTACACTCACTCGGTCCTGCTGTTTCGGGGGCAGGACCTTAAGCCCGCGGACCACACGCGGCTTCTGCACCGCTTCGGGCGACCGAAGATCGAGACCCGCAAGCAGTACAACTTGCGTGACAATCCAGAGGTGTCGGTCCTAGGCAATATCGTCGACGAGGACGGGAAACCGCTGGCTTTCTTCAACCGCGGCGGCGAAGCCTGGCATACCGACGGTACGGCTGCCTGCCATACGAACGCAGCGACTTTTCTTTTTGCAGTCGAGGTACCCAAACAGGGTGGCGACACGATGTTCTGCAGTACGGCCTATGCCTACGAGACATTACCCGAGGAGCTCAAGCAGAAGCTCGACGGCGTGAAAATGCTGTGCAGCTTTCATGCGCATAACGACCGCATCATTGCCCGTGACCCGGCGTCTCACGAGGCATTGACGCCGGAGGAGCGTGCCGCACTGCCCGATGTTTGGCACGACATTGTGCAGACGCATCCGGTGACCGGCCGCAAGTCGCTTTACATGAACCGGCAGCCGCTCGAGATCGAGGGGCTGGAGGCCGGTGAGGGTGAGGACACTCTTCGGCACCTCCATGAGCACGCCACGCAAGCGCATCTCGTCTACCGCCACCGCTGGACGCCCGGCGACATGATCATCTGGGATAATCTCTCGACGTTCCATAGCGCGACCGACGTCGGCCTCTATGAGAAAGATCGGCGCCTGATGTTCCGTTCGCTGGTCTATATGATGCCGACGACGCATCCGCTTGAGAATCTGGACGAGATCAACGCGATATTCTTAGGCCCCGAAGGGAAGGGAGCCCTTGTGTTGCCATAGCGTGAAATCCAGTAGCGAATGACAGTATTTGAAACCCCCCGAGCCAATCATGGCTCGGGGGGCTTTTTTGCGTTGGCGGTGTGGCATAGAGTCTGCCTCCTCAAACCCTGCCGCCAAGGATGAAGGATCGGATCTGTGGACGAAGAATCGCAACATGCATTCGTTGAGTTTGGCGCCTATCGACCGCCAGAGATAGCGCGGTTGGTAGAGCAGGCCGGTGTTGCGAAGGCGGCGTTGCCAGTTCGCCATACGCTTGTACTCGCCGTGCTTGCCGGTGCCTTTATTGCCTTCGGCGCTATGACGTTCACGATGACGATAACCGGATCGGGTCTTGGGTTCGGTCCGGCCCGATTGCTTGGCGGTCTTGCGTTTTCGCTGGGCCTGGTCCTGGTCGTTATTGCTGGCGCGGAACTTTTTACCGGCAACAACATGATCGTCATGGCATGGGCCGCTCGAAAAATCTCGAGTTGGGCGATGTTGAAGAACTGGTCGATAGTCTATGCAGGTAATTTCGTCGGAGCGGTTGCAACGGCTGTGCTTGTGCATTTGTCCGGCGTGAACTCTCTTGGTGGGGGGGATCTTGGTGTCACGGCAGTGGAAATTGCGCGGGCGAAGATTGGCTTGCCATTCGCGGAAGCATTCTTCCGCGGCGTTCTGTGCAACACACTCGTTTGTCTTGCGGTTTGGCTCAGCTATGCAGCGCATACCGTGCCTGGTAAGATTCTGGCGGTGATCTTTCCAGTTACGGCCTTCGTTGCCATGGGTTTTGAGCATTCGATCGCCAACATGTACTTTATATCGATCGGTATGTTGGCAGGAGCAGGCGAGCCGAGCATCACGCTCTTGGTTGATAGCTTCCTTGGAAAGCTGGTGCCCGTGACGCTGGGCAATATCGTCGGTGGTAGCGTGTTTGTCGCGCTCGTCTATTGGATTGTCTATTTGCGTCCGCGCGAAGCGTGACCGGGGTTGGAAGCGTTGTAGGCCACGCTCCGTGCGGTTTGTATATGCGCGCCGCTAACACCTAAATCCTCAGTGTTTTGATTGTGCGCGGTAGGGTTCCCGGCTGTTCTCCAGGGCCCAGGCATCGAGATTGCTGGGGCAATCTTACCTATCGGCAATTCTTTCCAAGTCTGAGCCTGACTGCTGAAAAGGCTGCTGCTTTGCTGTCA
>CAZCVU010000203.1:0-5355 GCA_964501745.1 uncultured Flavobacteriales bacterium
CGTGTCGGCGGCCTAGCACGCATATCCGCTGCAGTTTTCGAGTTTTGCTTCGCCGCAGCGTTGCGTATTCCCTCCCGATAGAGATATCCTCCTTTATTGGTGGCTAAGACAAGCTGTCGAGACCGATTGGAATTGCCTCGTCACCAGAGTTCGTTTCTGTGACCTGGCCGATCGCAAACTATTAATGTCGGCCGATAACAACAAGGGAGGTAGGTATGAAACGTCGCGAATTCTTGAAGGGCAGCAGTACGGCGGCCGGCGCGGCCGTTGTCGGCGCTGTCGCCGCTTCCAGTTTCCCCAAGCCCGCTATTTCACAGGGCTTGCGCGAACTGAAGATGGTTACAACCTGGCCCAAGAATTTTCCGGGGCTGGGGACAGGTGCCGAACGGCTGGCGCAACGCATCACCAACGGTTCGGATGGCAAGATCTCCGTCAAGGTATTCGCTGCGGGCGAGCTGGTTC
Source organism: uncultured Flavobacteriales bacterium (assembly GCA_964501745.1). GTDB lineage: Bacteria > Pseudomonadota > Alphaproteobacteria > UBA8366 > CAVOAK01 > CAVOAK01. The sequence continues at coordinate 463 of CAZCVU010000203.1, forward strand.
CACCATTTGAGTCGCACGACGCCGTCTCCGGCGGCACGGCGGATTTGTACCACGGTGCCGAGTACTACTGGCAGGGCAAATCGAAGGCGTTCAACTTCTTCGCAGCCGTGCCGTTTGGCCTGACGGCAACCGAAATGGATGCCTGGGTCCACCACGGTGGAGGTCAGCAGCTTTGGGATGAGCTCGCGGCCGATTTCAATCTCAAGCCGTTCCTTGCCGGTAACACCGGTGTGCAGATGGGCGGCTGGTTCAACAAAGAGATCAATAGCCTCGAGGACTATAAGGGCTTGAAGATCCGCATGCCGGGGCTCGGCGGCGAGGTTTTGCGGCGGATCGGCGCCGCTGCCGTCAATCTTCCCGGCGGAGAGATCTTCCAGGCCCTGCAGTCGGGCAACATCGATGCGACCGAATGGGTCGGTCCGTGGAACGACCTCGCCTTCGGCTTCTATAAGGTCGCCAAGTTCTACTACTATCCTGGTTTCCACGAGCCAGGGACGGCCTTGGGTTCCGGCGTCAACAAGAAAGTCTGGGACGAGCTGTCGACTGAGCATAAGGCGCTGATTGAGTCCGCCATGGCTGCGGAAAACAACTTCACGTTGGCCGAGTTCAACGCCCGCAACAACGCCTCGCTGAAGACGCTGGTCTCGCAGCATGGCGTGCAGGTGCGGCGTTTCTCCAACGATGTCATGAACGCGATCGGCAACTCCTCCGGCGAAGTGGTCGCGGAGGCTGCCGGTGCAGACGCCATCACCAAGAAGGTCTATGACAGCTTTATCGCCTTCCGCCGCAACGCGATTGGCTGGTCGAAACTGTCCGACCAAGCTTACTGGAACGCGCGACTGTTGCCGTTCAAGTACGACCGCTCGTAGCATCTAGCAAGCATGCGATTGACGAGGCCCGCACTTTGCACTGGTGTGGGCCTTTTCTTTTGTTTTCAGCTAACCTATACAGCTGCGGCCCTTAAACCTTACCGCCACGCCATGAAGGGCGCCCGATCGGGGCTTGGGCGGTTACCACCCAAGAGGTACTCCTGAGCTTTCTCAGCACACTCGCGCGGAGCATCGACCACTTCAACGACGCGGTGGGGCGCAGCGTCGCGTGGGCCGCTCTGGCAATGGTTATCGTCCAGTTTATGGTCGTCGTGCTGCGCTATGTGTTTGGCGTCGGCTCCATCTTCATGCAGGAATCGGTCGTCTATCTGCACGGCATCCTGTTCATGCTCGGCGCGGCCTATACGCTGCTGCATGAGGGACATGTCCGCATCGACATCTTCTATCGCGAGACTTCCGAGCGGCGGAAAGCGCTGGTTAACCTGATCGGAGTCCCGATCCTGCTGCTTCCGATCTGTGCCGTCATCTTCCGCTACTCATGGCCATATGTCGCCTCGTCGTGGCGCGTGTTCGAGGGCTCAAAGGAAACTTCCGGCATCCAGGGAGTCTTTCTTCTCAAAAGCATAGTCCTTGTCTTCGCCGTCATGCTGGCATTGCAGGGACTTTCCCTCGCCATTCACTCGCTGCTCGTGCTGACCGGGCGCGAATCGGCGGGCGATGGGGAAGCGTTCGCGGAAAGGTAGCCGGTGGAAATCAAGGAAATCCTCGACATCCTGATGTTCGGCACACTCTGTCTGGTGCTGCTGGCCGGCTTTCCCGTCGCCTTTACCTTGGCAGGTGTGGCACTGATCTTTGCGTTTATCGGGGTCGGGCTTGGTGTCTTCGATCCGTCCTTCTTCGGGGCGTTGCCGTCGCGTATCTACGGCAACGCGATGACGAACGAGGTTCTGATTGCGGTTCCGCTGTTCGTTTTCATGGGCGTCATGCTCGAGCGCTCCAAAGTCGCGGAAGAACTGCTGGACACAATGGGCCGACTGTTCGGCGCCCTACGCGGGGGTCTTGGATTCTCGGTTGCCATTGTCGGTGCACTGCTCGCCGCCTCGACCGGTATCGTCGGGGCGACCGTGGTGACGATGGGGTTGCTGTCGCTGCCGACGATGTTGCGCCGCGGCTATGACCCGGCTCTGGCCAGCGGTTCGATCGCCGCCGCCGGCACGCTCGGCCAGATCATTCCGCCATCGATCGTGCTGGTATTGCTGGGCGACCAGATCTCGAACGCCTACGTAGACGCCCAGCGCAACATCGGCAACTTTTCGCCGGAGCCCGTATCGGTCGGCGACCTGTTTGCGGGAGCACTTTTCCCGGGCCTGATGCTTGTCGGCATGTACATCGCTTACCAAGCCGCTGTCGCCTGGCTCAGACCAGCGACTTCGCCCGCCATACCCCGTGAGGAACTGGATGGCGCCGGCGGTGCGTTGTTTGCGCGCGTCATGCATGCGCTGGTGCCGCCCATTGTCCTAATCGTCGCCGTCCTGGGTTCGATCCTCGCGGGCGTAGCAACGCCGACCGAAGCGGCGGCCGTCGGCGCGGTCGGCGCAACCCTGCTGGCAGGTCTGCGGGTCCCTTCGCTTGAGGTACCGGAAGCATCAACGCCGCCGAAGGCATTGGCGGCCGCCGTTTCGGCAGCGACACGCTGGCTCGACCCAAACAAGCCGACGCCGATCTATACGGCGGCGCTGTCGCTCGTCCTGATCCTGGTGCTGCAGGCGTTCGTGGACCTACGCGTGCTGCGCGAGGAGATACCGACCGGCGACATGGTGGCAATCTGGATTGCTGCGGTTGGCTGCCTCGGCGTGGCCTGGGGCCTGGCCGTCAGCGTCCTGCGGGTCGCGCAGACGACGATACTCACGAATGTCGTGCGCTCGACGATGGAAATAACCTCGATGGTGTTCGTGATCCTGATCGGCGCTGCGGTGTTCTCGCTGGTCTTCCGAGGCTTCGGAGGCGACGATCTGGTTCACGGCGTCCTCTCGAGCATGCCGGGAGGCATTGTCGGTGCGGTCATCACGGTGATGATTGTGATGTTTATTCTGGGCTTCTTCCTCGATTTCATCGAAATCACCTTTGTCGTCGTGCCGATCGTCGCTCCGGTTCTGCTGCAAAGTGATATCAGCCCGGTCTGGCTCGGCATCATGATGGCGATGAACCTGCAGACATCGTTTCTGACGCCACCGTTCGGATTTGCGCTGTTTTATCTGCGTGGAGTTGCGCCGCCGGAGGTTACGACGATGCACATCTACAAGGGCGTCATACCCTTCGTCATAATTCAGCTCGTCGCCCTCGTGATCCTCGCCGTGTTCCCCGAGTTGGCAACCTGGCTGCCGAAAGCGATATTTGGCTGAAGAGGCGCGGTCCAACGACCGCCCGTCCGCTAGCCGCGACGCATGAGCCGCCAAGCCACCGGCAGCACAGCCGCCGCCAGCGCCAGCTTCAACGCATCGCCTGGCAGGAAGGGGAGCATTCCGACGGCGAGCACCTTGCCGTAGCCAACGACGGTTCCCAGCCACAACAGGCCTGGCCCATAGATAGCCAGGTTGCCAAGCAGCATCGCCATCGCCGTCGTCGAGACCCTACGGTCCCAACCAAGCTCGGCAAGCCGCCCGACCAAGGCCGCGGCAATGACGAACCCGACCAAATATCCGGCGGTCGGCCCAGCCAGATAGGCGATGCCGCCACCGCCCGCGAAAACCGGCAAACCAGCAGCACCCTCGGCAAGATAGAGCACGACAGTCGCTGCCCCGAGACGCCAACCATAGAGAAATCCAATCAGCAAGACCGCGAAGGTCTGCATGGTCATCGGTACCGGCCAGAAGGGCACCTGAAGCTTTGCCGATATGGCAAGCAGGCCACTGCCGGCCAGCGCCAGCAACAGCGAACGCAAAGAAAACAGGGATCTAGAGCTCGGCCAAATTGAGGCCGCAAGCGTCAGCTGTGGGTTGGTCGTATCAGACATCTCGATGCATCTCCTAAATCGGGCGGCAAACGCGTCTTGGTTTTCGTGCGATCTGGCTAATTCTTGGAAAATCTATTACTGCGAGGGAAGCCCGGAGGCGGCAGCCGGCCCGCCTGACCGCGCTTGCCAAGCCACGCTGTCAGCTCCGAATGCGTGCGCGTGCGCCGACCGGACTCCCAGCTCAGCCCTTCCGCCTTGGTGAACACCTTGGCATCAGACAACCCGCCTTTGTTGTAGCGTTGCAGGATAACTCCCCTCCCCCGGGCCATCTCCGGCACTTCCGCCAGATCAAAGATCAACAGTTTGCGATTATCCCCGATCGTCGCCACGACGTCACCCTCGGCGACAACACACAAGGCGGCCACGACGTCAACAGGGAGGTTCAATACCTGGCGACCGAGCCGCGTATGGGCAACCACGTCATCGCTGGACAAAATGAGACCCCGGCCATCGTTGGACGCGACCAACAGTTTGCGCTTGGGGCGATGCACGAGCAGCGCAACGATGTCGTGGCTATTCTTTAGGTCGAGCATCAAGCGTAGTGGCTCGCCGTAGCCGCGCCCGCCAGGCAGTTTGTCGACGCCGAGCGTGTAAAAGCGCCCGTTGGTGGCAAAAATCAGCAGCTTGTTGGTGGTTTCCGCGTGCAAGACAAAGCGGTGTCGATCGCCTTCCTTGTATTTGATGTCTTCGACGTCGTCGAGTTGACCCTTAACCCGGCGGATCCACCCCACCGCGGAGCATATGACGGTCACAGACTCGCGCTCGATCATTGCTTCCAGCGGCACAACGACCGCAGACGGGGCTTCGCCAACCAGCGTCCGCCGCTGACCCAAATCGCTGTCCGGGCCAAACCGCTTTCTAAGCTCGGAGACTTCCGACGCGATTGCACGCCAACGTTTCTTTTCGTCCTTCAACAACTGGCGGAGCGCCTTCCGCTTGCCGGAAAGCTTCGTGTGCTCGTCGCGGATTTCCTGTTCGGCGAGTTTCCGCAAATTGCGAAGCCGCATGTTCAGGATTGCATCGGCCTGCAGTTCGCTTAGGTCGAAGACG
>CAZCVU010000204.1:0-2781 GCA_964501745.1 uncultured Flavobacteriales bacterium
GACTTCTACCGCACCCCGGAAGCGGCCTGCCACCTGATGGACAGGTTGGCCGACTACAATATTCGCGCCTCGGAGAATATGATTCGCGAGGCCGGGGCCGAGAACGTTGACGTGATCTTCTTTGGCGAGGATCTGGGCACCCAGGACGGCTGCATGTTCGACCCCGACACCACCTATGGCCACCTGATCAAGCCGCGCCACGAACGCATCATCCAGACGTTAAAGTCGATGACGGGCGCCAAATCGCTGTTCCACTGCTGCGGCTCGGCCTATCTGTTCATCGACCACCTGATCGACATCGGCGTCGATGTCCTGAACCCGGTGCAGGTGACAGCCAAGAATATGGAACCCGAGCGCCTCAAAGGGGAGTTCGGCGACCGCATGGCCTTCTGGGGTGGCATCAACTCCCAGGATGTTCTGCCCTACCAGTCCGCCAATGCGGTCAGGGCCGAGGCCGAACGCTGCATCGGTATCTTCGGCAAACAGGGTGGCTATGTTCTCAACTCCGTGCACAACATCCAGTTCGGGGTGCCGCCCGAGAATGTCGTCGCCATGTTCGATGCCGGCCTGAACCACCGCTATCATTGAGCTGGAATTCGTCTTGCCAAAGTTTGATTAGCCAACCTACTCTTTTGATGGTTTCGGCCTGAACATCAACTTAACTCGCGCCAAACTCTCTCATAGGCACTGGACCACCTAACGAGGACAGGTCAATCGTGACGAAACCCAATATCCTGCTCATTACCTCTGACCAGCAGAGAGGAGACTGTTTCGGCTTCGAAGGCCGTGCCGTGAAGACACCCCATCTCGATCAATTGGCAAGGGACGGGACGCGCTTCAGCGCCTGCATCACGCCGAGCGCGGTTTGCCAGCCGGCGCGTGCATCAATCCTGACCGGGCAACTGCCACTGACGCACGGCGTGCATGATAATGGGATTGATCTCGGCAACCGCACCGGCGAGGCAGGATTCGCAGGCACGCTCGCCAAGGCCGGATACGATACTGCCTTTATCGGCAAAGCACATTTTGCGACATATCACACATTCGAGCCGACGGGGTCGCCCGAATGCTGGGAGAGTTCGGCGAATTTTGGTTCGGATTGGTTCGGTCCCTACATGGGGTTCGAGCATGTCGAACTGATGCTAGCCGGGCACAATTTCTTCCTCCCGGAAAAGCCGCCTCAAGGACAACATTACGAGAACTGGTTCTACGCGGACGGTCGGGGCGACGAAAAGAACGCCCTCTATGCCTCGAATGCCGGGGAGACGCACGGCGCCGCTCAGACCTTTCATTCATGCTTGCCGACCGCTTGGCACAACTCCACCTGGACCGCGGACCGTGCTATCGAATGGATCAAGAAGCGTGGCGAACGACCATTTTGTGCGTGGGTCAGTTTCCCCGATCCCCATCATCCGTTCGATTGCCCAGAGCCCTGGTCAAGACTGCACCATCCGGAGGAGATCGACTTGCCACAGCACCGCGAGCGTGACTTCGACCGACGACCCTGGTGGCATCGCGCATCCGTCGAGACCGAGCCAATCGGTTCAGCGGATGATGTCGCCGTGTGGAAGGGGTACAGCCGGATCGCGCCGCAGAACGACCGGCAGTTGCGCGAGATCATCGCCAATACGTACGGCATTATCTCGCTGATCGACCACAACGTCGGGCGGATACTAATCGCCCTCGCCGAGGCTGGGCTTGATGCAAATACCCTCGTCATCTTTACCGCAGATCACGGCGATTGGCTCGGCGACCATGGCCTGATCTTGAAAGGGCCAATGATGTACGAAGGCCTCCTCCGCGTTGGAATGGTCGTACGCGGTCCCGGCGTGCTGAAGGGGCAGCGCATCGACGCGCCCGTCTCGACACTCGATCTTGCACCGACCTTCTTTGACTACGCAAATGCAAGCGCACAGCTTACCCAGCACGGAAGATCGCTCAAGCCGATGCTCGACGGAAAGCCCGAAACCCGAGATTTCGCCTACAGTGAATGGGAACTTTCTTCGGGCCGGGTTGGGGTTACTCTTAGCCTGCGCACCGTACGGACGAAGACCGACAAGATGACTCTAGATCTTAAATCGGACGCCGGAGAGCTGTACGACCTTGAAGACGACCCTCACGAAATGGAAAACCGTTTCGATGATCCAGCCTATTCGGCTCGACAGAAGGAATTGACGGAAATGATCCACGCCCGACCGGATGACGCGGGACCGGTCAGCGTAGCGGTCGGGACCGCGTGAGCGGTCTAGTTCGGTTCATTTGAGATGGCGAGAGAAAAGTATCCGTCGGTTGCCGATCTGGAGAAGCGAGCTCGCCGGCGCATTCCCTTCTACGCTTGGGAGTTCCTCGACAGCGGCACGGGCTTCGAGGAGTGCCTCGATCGCAATCGCAATGCGCTGCGGCGGATTTCACTCGTCCCGCGGTTCTTGAAAGGCGATTTCACGCCGCGTCTCGATACTGAACTCTTCGGCACTGACTACAACGCGCCATTCGGTATCGCGCCGGTAGGTCTCTCCGGCCTGATGTGGCCGAAAGCGGAGAATATTCTCGCGAAGACCGCAGCGAAGTACAGAATCCCTTACACGCTCAGCATGGTCGCCAACCAATCGCCGGAAACGATCGGCCCGATCACCGACGGCATGGGGTGGTTTCAACTCTATCCGCCTCGCGATGAGGAGGTTCGGAGCGACGTACTTAGACGTGCTTCGAACTCGGGCTTCACTACACTTGTCGTAACGGCCGACGTCCCGACAAGCAGCGTTCGGGAACGCCAAATTCGCG
>CAZCVU010000204.1:2791-5347 GCA_964501745.1 uncultured Flavobacteriales bacterium
CCTCGATACGTCTCAGATGGGGCAGGTTGTGCGATATTTCGGGCAGAATCTGGAGGGGACGCTATCGTGGGACTATCTCGCCAGAACGCGCGACGAATGGCGGGGGCCGCTCGTGGTCAAGGGTATCCTTCATCCAGAAGACGCGAAGCAGGCCGCAGGCGCCGGGGTGGACGGTATCGTTGTTTCGAACCACGGTGGCCGTCAACTCGATGGTGCCCCCGCCGCAATAGACATGCTGCCGCAAATTGCGGCCGCGGTCGGCGATCGAACCTCGATTCTGTTTGACAGTGGGGTCCGCAACGCCATGGACATCGCCCGCGCGATCGCACTAGGCGCCGACTTCGTCTTGCTCGGGCGTGCCTTCATATTCGGCGTCGGCGCACTCGGGAAGACGGGAGGCGACCATACGGCGGAAATCTTGCTCGACGAATTCGAGAACGTCATGACTCAACTGGGGTGTGCAAACTTGGAGGAGTTGTCGAACGTCGAATGGCGACAAGATTCGCCCGCTTAGGCTCATTTTGAGTCCGGCACGTTGATCGTCTCGTTGTTAGCGCGGAAATTTCCTTCCAAGCCGTCGACCGCGAGAAGAGCTTGAAAACATGATCCGTATGCGGCCGAGTAATGGTGGTTCGATCAACGCCGCAATCGGAACGGCGTGACCTAATGTTGGCCGCCCGCTGGGAGAGAAGCCGAATGTCCGCTTTGGGTCATTAGGAGACTTTCGAGCAGTTCGCTACGGATGACTGCTTTAGGCTGGCAAGCAGACGTTTCCTCACCTCACGACGATAATCCGCTAATAGCCAAAAGCAGACATTCGAGCGCCCACGGAGCGGCGATTGCACAGACATACGTTGAGGGTGTAGCGTCGCGGAAGACCAGTCAGTGCGAAGTTGGCTGCGTTTATTGGGAGGACTCCGATGGGAAAAGCCTTAACGCCTGAAGCCATCGCCGCTTTTCGTGACGATGGGTATTATTTTCCAATTCAAATCTTTGATCGAGCCGAGGCGGACAGCCTATATCCGTCCTATACGCAGTTTCAGAAATCGGCGGTCGAAATTCTTGGGCAGGAACAACGGTTCAAGACACACCTGTTGTCAACATGGTTTAACGGCATCGTCCGCAATCCGCGTATTCTCGATATCGTCGAGGACCTAATCGGCCCGAATATTCTACTTTGGTCGACGTCGTTTTTCCCGAAACCTGCCCATAGTGATGGCTATGTGGGCTTACACCAGGATGCCGCACTCTCCGACCTGGAGCCGCATGACGACATGATCCACGTCTGGCTCGCACTGTTACCGTCCACGAAGGAGAATGGCTGTATGCGCGTCGTGCCCCGCTTGCACCTGCACGAGCTAATTCCCCAATCGCCGTCCGTTGGCGAAGGAAATCTGCTGCTCGCTGGCAAGGAGGCTAATGTCGATATCGAAGAGAGCGAGTTTGTCGACGTCCTTCTGGACGCAGGGGAGGTATCCCTGCATCAGCACCTAGTGTTACATGACTCCGGCCCAAACCGGTCCGATGGTCTGCGCCTTGGCGTTGTGATGAACTTCATGCGGCCGACAATGCGAAACGCGAAGGTGCCCGACTCTGCGATGCTCGTGCGTGGCAACGATGAGTGTGGGAATTTCGAGCTTGAGCCGGCTCCCGACGCCGACTTTTCCTGCGCGGCGATTGCCACCTTCCAGCGCGCCTTGACGACGCAGGGCGGTGGTGTTGGATATGGCTAGCTGCGCCGGTTGACCGCTCTCCACGGGCATGCGACAGAGTGAGGCGACGCGCGCGGCCCCAACAACTCCAAGAGCCGGCTTGCATTAAGAGTATCTGCTCTGGGTCAAAACCAGACCTCTGGCGCAGTCGCCAAATACTTCCGCTTTGGGTCAGAAGCAGACGTTCGAGCAGTTCGCTACGGATGACCGCTTTAGGCTGGTAGGCGGACGTTTCCCAACCTCACGACGATGGTCCGCTTATAGCCAAAAGCGGACATACCGAGCATGCTGAATGCACCGTTTCGCATAGAATTGTAGGAAAGTGCCCTTAAGCTTCGGCCACCATTCGGTTCTTGCTTTCGCGGTACGCCACGTAGGTCACGCTTGAAATGATCATGGCGCCGCCCACCCAGGTGAAAATGCCGGGGATCTCAGCGAAGAAGACGTAGCCGATGCTCGCCGCCCAGATCAGCTGTAGAAAGGACAACGGCGAGATGACGTTAGTCTCGAGCTCCTTGAGTGCCTGGGTGTAGGCAAGATTCGCCAGGGTGCCGCCGATGCCCATGGCGGCGAACCACAGGAGCTGGCGCCCATCAGGCCACTGCCAGACGAACAATGCAGGCACCAAGGCCAACGGCGCGCGCAGCAATACACCGTAAAGGGTAATCGTGACGATGGAATCGGTACGGGTCAGCACTTTCATCACGATGATTACGAACGCAAACAGCACTGATGCGGCGACTACCAGAAATGAACCAGCGTCCACCGCCACAATTCCTGGGCGCACGATGACGAAGACCCCGGCGAAGCCGAACAGGATGGCCGCCAATTTGGCTGTTCCCAA
>CAZCVU010000205.1:0-5341 GCA_964501745.1 uncultured Flavobacteriales bacterium
CACTGGGCGGTGATTCGGACGAATTCGGCGGCGGCGGCGGCGGCGGTTCAGGCGCGGAGGAGGAGTTGCCATCCTGGATGGGGGACGATCTCGGCTCGGAAATTGATCCCGAGTTGCAAAAGAAAGCACCACGAAAGCGAAAGAAGAAGCGGCGTAAGCGGACAGCCAAAAAGCAGGCACCGAAGAAAGCGGTAACGATGTTGCAGGCGTTGCCGCGCCTGTTCGTAATTTTTTTGATCAGCTGCTTGGGTGGCGTGCTGGTCCTTTATGTCGCTCTATTTTCTATAAGTTACGTTGGTGAGCAGGGTATTGCTATCGGCAGGGGGATGGCCCAGTCGGTCCTGATCGGCGGTTTCGTTTTAGGCTTTCTGATGTTTTGCGTGCCGATGTTACGGCGGTTCGTGCCCGATATCACGGGGCAAGCACGTGCAGCGCCGCCCCAAGCGGTGCAGCCACAGCCCGTTGCGGCGGCACCCCCGCCGGAACCGCCGCCGCCCGAGCCAATCCCCGAGTCAGAGGAGTATCCGGCGCCCGAACCAGAACCAGAACCAGAACCAGAATCTGAACTTGAACCTGAAACCGATTGGCCAACTGCCGACGAGGAAGAGTTCGCGCCGCAGGAAGAAGAGGCCTCGGCATGGGATGAGGAGCCGCAGGCGGAAGAGACCGGAGTCCCGGAATTTAATTCGCCGGAGGAGACCGACGCCGGTGAGGCGATGTTGAAGTTCATTCGCGATGCCCTGCTGCCGGTTGCGGAAAGTGGACGAACCATTGATGCGTTTAACAGGTTCGGGCTGACGCTGTTTGTTGCTGGCGCTGGGGAATTCCTCAGCTCGCAGTTTGCCTTGAGCCGTGAGCGTATGGTCGATGTCTTGAGCAAGAACGTCGCGATTCTGGGCCAGAGCGAAAAGATGGCGCGGGCGTTCTGCTCCAACATCGACGAATATCTACTCAACCCCAAATATTTACAGATGTATGAGGCTGGTCGCGAAGCGATGGTGCTCGGTATGCGCAACCCGGGCGGTGACCTCGGCCTTGTGGAAACACTCGATGAATGGAACAAGCCGGCGTCCGCAGCCGGACCTTCGAAGGAATTTGTGGCTGTACTTTTTACCGATATTGTCGGTTCGACAGCGATGACGCAGGAGCGAGGCGATGAAGGTGCCCAGTTGGTTGTGCGCGCGCATAATTCGATCGTCCGGGAGTCGCTGGCAATGCATAAGGGCCGCGAGATCAAGCATACAGGAGACGGGATAATGGCTTCGTTCCCGGTTATTACGAAGGCCGTTGAGGGTGCCATTGCGATACAGGAAGGCGTCGCCCGTCATAACGAAATAAACCCTGACGAGAACTTCGGAATCTGCATTGGCATCAATGCCGGCGAGCCCATTCACGAGGATGGCGATATTTTCGGCACGCCGGTGCAACTCGCAGCCCGGGTCCTTAGCATCGCCGAGGGTTCTGAAATTACTGCCTCGACGATTGTCCGCGAGTTATGTTCCGGCAAAGACTTCAGCTTCAATAAGAAGGGCGAGTACGAACTCAAGGGCTTCGATCAACCGGTGCCGATTTACCTGGTGGCGTGGAACGGCGCGGCCGCATAGACATCACTACTGAAGATGGCAGCGCGGAGCCGCATTTCGGCGGGACATTTTCCTTATGAAAAAACGGCCCTTCACCGCTCTTGTCCTCGATGAGGATGGAGGATCGATCACACATGCCGTGCGGGAGATAGACGAGGCCGAACTCCCAGAGGGCGATGTGCTCGTGCGCGTTGAGTATTCCACCCTCAACTATAAAGACGCCATGATCCTCAAAGGTATCGGAGGGCTTGTGAAGAGCTATCCACTTGTGCCGGGAATCGATTTCGCGGGCGTGGTCGAGGCATCGGCCAGCGAGCGGTATGCCGTCGGCGATCCGGTCTTGTTGACCGGCTGGCGGGTTGGCGAAATCCACTGGGGAGGATACGCGCAGCGCGCACGTGTTCGGTCTGACTGGTTGGTGCCGCTGCCAGTGGCGTTTTCGACCAAACAGGCGATGGCGATCGGTACTGCCGGTTTTACGGCGATGCTGGCGGTTATGAGTCTAGAGATACACGGCCTGCAGGCGCCGGGCCAACCTGACGCCGGTTCGCAACCTGATGAAGTCCTGGTTACTGGCGCGACTGGAGGTGTCGGCTCGATCGCGGTGGTGATCCTAGCGAAGCTCGGCTATCGCGTCGTCGCGTCAACTGGCCGCTCCGAACTCGAGGCCTATCTCAAGTCGCTTGGCGCTTTCGAGATCGTCGAACGTCAGATGTTCTCTGAACCTTCCGATCGGCCGCTGGAATCGGAGCGTTGGTCAGGCGCAATCGATACTGTTGGCGCGACAACCCTGGCTCGCGTTATCGCACAGCTGAAGTATCGAGCGTCGGTCGCAGCGTGCGGATTAGTGGGTGGAGCGAAGCTTGAAACCAACGTGATTCCATTTCTCTTGCGCGGCGTTAACCTGCTCGGAATCGATTCAACCATGCAGCCCTACGATGTTCGCGTTCAGGCATGGAACCGCTTGGTCCAGGATTTGCACACCCAGAATCTTGAAGATGCGACCACTGTCATCGGGCTTGCTGATTTGGCGGAGTGTGCGGATCAAATTCTTAACGGCCAAATACGTGGGCGCTTGGTGGTGGACGTGAACGCCTGAACCGCGTCGCGACGGATTTACAGGACGGGCCAGTTAGGGTGTTACACGCTTTGTCTTTAGAGAGGCGAAGTCGAGCCTGCGGTCCTAGTTGCCAAGACCGGATTGAACGCCGCTTATGGAGCGCCAAATGAAGAGAGCCACCTTGATCGTTGTCGTATTGTTAGCCACCGCTGGCTGCGAGAATCCATGGCAGCGTCACGCGGTCGGTGAATCGCGTTTGTTGAGCCGAAGCTGGGTCGCGCGCGAGAATCCAGAGCGCCTGGAGCCGGTCTACTGTTATCGCACGCTGGCCGGAGTTGAGTGTTTTATCGAACCGCGGGCGAATGATAGCCGACAATTGATAGAAACCTATCGCACTGCAGCCGACTGATTGCGACTGAAGCAGGCCGGCGGTCCTGAATCACGTGGTTTGCCGGCCGCTCAAACATTCGCTGCTAACCCACATGCCGCACATTTAGCCAACGCAGGCGCTCGCTGACCGGCTGACTGTCACTCATTCAAAGAACGCTGCGACTTTTTGCCCCTATGGCCGCGAAAAGGGTCGCGAACGTGGGGGCTTCTGGCTATTCTGCGGCGCTCGTTTCGACCGAGCACATTTCAGAGTCAAATCACTTGGAAAAAACACGGAGAGGTATCGATGGCCGGTAAGCCAAAGAGCGATATTGAGATCGCCCGCGCTGCGACTATGCAGCCAATTGTGGAGATAGGAGCACGCCTTGAAATTCCAGAGCAGCATCTATCGCAGTTCGGCCCCTACAAGGCCAAGCTGGCATATGACTACATCGAATCCTTGAGCGATCGGCCGGATGGAAGTTTGATTCTTGTCACCGCCATAACGCCGACTCCCGCAGGCGAGGGCAAGACCACAACGTCGGTCGGCCTGGGTGACGCAATGAACCGGATCGGCAAGAACGCGGTCATGTGCCTGCGTGAACCGAGCCTTGGTCCGTCGTTTGGTATGAAGGGTGGGGCGGCCGGCGGTGGCTATGCCCAGGTCGTGCCGATGGAGGATATCAATCTTCACTTTACCGGCGATTTTCACGCGATTGGTACGGCGCATAACCTGCTTTCGGCATTGGTCGACAATCACATCTATTGGGGAAACAAGAAGCAGTTGGATAGCCGCCGTGTCTCATGGCGGCGCGTTGTCGATATGAACGACCGCGCACTACGCGACATCACTTGTGCGCTGGGTGGGGTAGCAAACGGTTTCCCACGGCAGACCGGGTTCGATATCACCGTTGCCTCGGAGGTTATGGCGATCTTCTGCCTTGCCACCAGCCTGAAGGACCTGGAGCGCCGGCTCGGAAATATCATCGTTGGCCAGACGCGCGAGCGCGATCCGATCTATGCCCGCGATCTTTTGGCCGAGGGACCGATGACCGTCCTGCTGAAGGATGCTCTGATGCCCAACCTGGTGCAGACGCTGGAGAACAATCCGGCGTTCATCCATGGCGGTCCCTTCGCGAATATTGCGCATGGTTGTAATTCGGTGATGGCTACCAAGACCGCGCTCAAGCTTGCCGACTACGTCGTTACCGAAGCGGGGTTCGGTGCCGATCTGGGGGCCGAGAAGTTCTTCGATATCAAGTGCCGGATGGCCGGCTTGAAGCCCGAGGCTGTGGTGCTGGTTGCAACGGTTCGTGCCCTCAAGATGCATGGCGGCGTCGAGCGAGGCGATCTCGGCACCGAAAATGTGGAAGCGGTCAAGGCGGGCCTTGAAAACCTAGCCCGGCATGTAGCGAACATCAGGCGCTACGGTATTCAACCGGTCGTCGCCATCAACCAGTTCGTTGCCGATACCGATGCCGAACTTAAGGCCATTGCCGATGCGGCCGACGCATTGGGAGTCGATGCAGCGTTGTGTTCGCACTGGTCAGATGGCGGTGCCGGTACGGAGGATTTGGCGCACAAGGTCGTTGATCTGGTGGATGCTGGCTGCGCCAATTTCAAGCCACTTTATCCAGACGATATGTCGTTGTGGGAGAAGACGAAGACCATAGCGACGGAGATCTATGGTGCCGACGATATCACCGCGGATCAGCGCTTGACCGAGCAGTATCGGCAGTATCAGGAAGCGGGCTTCGGCCACTTCCCGATCTGCATGGCCAAGACGCAGTACAGCCTCTCCTCGGATCCGACGCTGAAAGGCGCGCCGAGCGGATTTGTCGTGCCGGTTCGCGAGATTCGCCTCGCGGCCGGCGCGGAGTTCCTGGTCGCCATCTGCGGCGACATCATGACCATGCCGGGTTTGCCGAGTGTGCCCGCGGCCAACAGCATCAGGATCAACGATGCGGGCGAGGTCGAAGGCCTGTTCTAGACTCGTGCCGTCAATTGGCGTGGTTAAGCGTCGGCTCTGTCGAACTACGCTTGTCTGCCTATACCGGACGTGAAGGCCTGACGCTCGAGCGTCCGCTTCCAGCCACAAGCGGACGCTTTTTCACCGCGCGACGATGGTCTGCACATATGCCAATAGCGGACCTTCGGATCAGGTTTTTTCCGTCCCCGGATTTGAGCACTCTTCAGCCTGCTGAGGGTGCTGGCGTTCTGGCCGGTGCTGCAAGTCCTGGGTTGCGTCATACCGGCGATCCTGCACGCCTGCTGCGGGTATCCGTGGGGAAATAGCTGGCACAGCCGGTTGCGCTCGGCGTCGTCCAGG
>CAZCVU010000206.1:0-5285 GCA_964501745.1 uncultured Flavobacteriales bacterium
CCGTCTTGATGAATAGCGGATGCTTCGTGTCCTCCTCGATCTTCCGCCGCAGGCGGCTGATGAGATTGTCGATCGTGCGGTCAAACGGAGACCAATCGCGGCTCTTTGTGATGTCGAGCAAGTGGTCGCGGCTGAGGACCCGACTGGGGTTTGTCGCCAGCGCCTCGAGAAGCTGAAATTCCCCTGTTGTCAGCGGAATGCTGCTGCTGTCGGGCGCCTTGAGTTGCCGCTTTCCGAGATCGAGCGTCCAGCCGACGAATTCCAGGGTCTGGGTGTAGACACCAGGCTCCGTGCCGCTGATGCTCTTGGCGCGCCGCAGGACGCTTCGCACGCGTGCCAACAGTTGTCGCAGGTCACATGGTTTGGAGATGTAGTCGTCGGCGCCGATCTCAAGACCGACAATTTGATCGACCGGATCACCTTTGCCCGTGAGGATAATAATCCCGATGTTGTTCGACTTGCGAATTCGCTGGGTTATCGACAGCCCGTCTTCCCCTGGCATCATCAAGTCGAGGATCACCAGGTCGATGGCGCTGCGCTCCATTATTTCCCGCATCGCGAGACCGCTTCCCGCGGTGCTTACGCGAAAACCCTGATCGGACAGATAGTCCTTCAACCCCTCACATATGTCGGGCTCGTCATCGACTACGAGAATATGTGGCACGTCGGTCAAACGGTCCGTTCCCTGTTTTCAGTTGATGAATACTTCAACAGACATTTGTACTCCAAGGAAATCTATCTGGACTACCTTAATGTTTCAACAAAGGAAGTGTATAGGTTTAGCGATACCGTCTTATACAAATTTAGACAAATTTCGATGGCGGGAACAACTACATAGTTTTGCGACTTTTTATTTTCTTAATACATTGGTTTTTGATTGAATATTTGTAACTTCAGATAAGCCTCAATTAGTGTAGCCCTTACTGAAAGAAACCATTCGGCCGCAGATTGATGCGGGATTAGTGATCCTGCCCGCGATGTTGCTGGGCCGGTGGTCGATAGACCCTGTCAAGGAACGGCCGCAAGGAATATGCGTGGCAAAGGGTGAGAACTTTCTGAAACTCCCTTTCGGAGAGCTTGCACTACAGGTCGATTCCCGTGCCATCTGCGGCAAGATTTGTCCTAATCGGCTGTTGTGACAGGTCATCTCCCCAGAAAGTTAGCGGGCACCGATGTCTGCTTGTGGGGCGATAGGCATTCCCATTCAGTTCTTTGCCGAGATCAGTCCCATGCCATGATGTCCAGCCGACCCGGCTGCTGCCATGCAAAAGGAAACGCCGTTCGGATCGGGCATCCGTTGCGCTCGGGCGTTGCCGCAAACTGAAAAATCGTGCAGGAGTCCGCCATGCGTATCATTCATGGGGCCAAAGAACTAACTGAGCTTGCCGGGCAGGAGCTGGGAGTCAGCGATTGGCTGGAGGTTACTCAGAATCGTATTGACTGTTTCGCCGAGGCGACTGGCGACGATTACTGGATTCATACGAACCCGGGTCGCGCTGAAGCGGCATCGCCGTTCGGCTCGACGGTCGCACATGGATATCTGACGCTTTCTCTGGTCACGGTACTGCTGCGCGGCATCGCGCGCGTCGAGGGCTGCGGCACCGCAATCAACTACGGCGTGGACCGGGTGCGCTTCGCCAATCCCGTACGCGCTGGCTCAAGGGTGAGGGCGCGGCAGACAGTCCTGTCGGTTGTGGCGCTGAAGAACGGCAGCCTGAAGCTTACCAACGAAGTGGTTGTCGAAATCGAAGGCGAGGACAGGCCGGCCTGTATCGCGAAAACCCTGACGGTGTATTTGCCGTGAGCTTGCGCCCGGCCAGCTCAGTCGGCGCCAGCCGGCTGCGCCGGCGCGTATCTGGTCGAAATCTTTAGCGTGGCATATTAGGGGGAATCGTGGATGGCCGATGTAGAACTCTTCAATACCAAGATCAGTCCCTTCGGCCACCGGGTCCGGATCATGCTGGCCGAAAAAGGCATCGACTACGCCTTGATCGCTGTCGATCTTGCCAATCGAACGGACGAATTCTACGCGGTCTCGCCCTACGGCAAAGTGCCAGCGCTGCGTTGCGGATCGGATCGCGTTTGGGAGTCAGTGGTGATCTGCGAGTATCTCGACGAGGCATTCCCGACGCCGCCGATGATGCCACGGGACCCCGGCATGCGGGCGCTGGCGCGCATTTGGATGGACTTCTGCAATACCCGCCTGATGCCGGCTTTTCGAGAGCTCATCATGGAGCAGGACCGCGTCCGCTGGCCCACCTTGCTGGCGACGGTGACCGGCCATCTCGAATTCATCGAGCAGCGTGGACTGGTTGACGCAGCGCCCTACTGGATGGGGCAGGCGGCTGGCGTCGTCGACGTCGTCTACTGGCCCTGGTTCGAACGCTTTGGTCTTCATAGCCACTACCGCGGTCTCGAATTTCCGAGCCACTGTTTGCGTCTCAACCAGTGGATCGATGCGATGCGAGCCCGTCCAGCGGTCCAGGCGGCGTCGAAGCCGCTGGACTACTACATTAAGGGATACGCCAGGTTTGCCGGGCCTGGGGCGGCGACCAACCGGTAAGCCCGGCGCCAAAAAAGAAGGGCCGCGACGCACCGTCGCGGCCCTCCGGCAAACCTTGGAGTGGTATTCGACTAGAAGTCCATACCACCCATGCCGCCCATGCCGCCCATGTCTGGCGCGGGCATTGGTGGCTTCTTCTCAGGTTTCTCAGCAATCATCGCTTCCGTGGTGATCAGGAGCCCGGCAACCGAAGCCGCGTCCTGAAGCGCCGCGCGAACGACTTTGGCGGGGTCGATAATGCCCGCCTTCACAAGGTCGCAATACTTGCCGTTCTGCGCATCGTAGCCCCAGCTTGCATTGCTGTTTTCCATCAGCTTGCCGACCACAACCGAGCCTTCTACGCCTGCATTTTCAACAATCTGACGTGCCGGCGACTGGATGGCGCGCCGCACGATGTCGATGCCGACGCGTTGCTCGTCGTTGGCTGGCTTGAGGTTGTTAAGGACTTTCGCGGCCCGCAAGAGCGGCACACCGCCACCGGCAAGAACGCCTTCCTCGACGGCAGCTCGTGTCGCATGCATGGCGTCGTCGACCCGGTCTTTGCGATCCTTCACCTCGATCTCGGTTGCACCGCCGACCCGGATGACCGCAACGCCGCCGGCGAGCTTAGCAAGCCTCTCCTGCAGCTTCTCCCGGTCATACTCGGAAGTGGTTTCTTCGATCTGATTTCGGATCTGACCGCAACGGCCTTGAATGTCCGACTTCTTGCCGGCACCGTCGATGATCGTCGTCTCGTCCTTGCTGATGACGACGCGCTTGGCACTGCCCAGCATATCAAGCGTCACATTCTCGAGCTTGATACCGAGATCCTCCGAGATCATCTGGCCGCGCGTCAGGACACCGATGTCCTCCAGCATGGCCTTACGGCGATCCCCGAAACCAGGCGCCTTGACGGCGGCAACCTTAAGTCCGCCCCGCAGCTTGTTGACCACCAGCGTGGCAAGGGCTTCACCCTCGACGTCCTCGGCAATGATCAGCAGTGGCTTGCTGGACTGCACAACCGCTTCCAGCATCGGCAACAAGGCCTGTAGGCCGGACAGCTTCTTCTCGTGGATCAGGATGTAGGGGTCCTCGAGCTCGACCGACATCTTGTCCGCATTGGTGATGAAGTAGGGCGAGAGATAGCCGCGGTCGAACTGCATGCCTTCAACCACGTCGAGTTCGTTTTCCAGGCTCTTGGCTTCCTCGACGGTAATCACGCCCTCGTTGCCGACCCGCTCCATCGCCTGCGCCAGCATGGCACCGACTTCCGCGTCGCCGTTCGCTGAAATCGTTCCGACTTGAGCGATTTCGGAGTTGGTCGTGACCTTCTTGGAACGCTTGCCAAGCTCGCCAACAACGGCGTCCACGGCCATGTCGACGCCGCGCTTCAGGTCCATCGGGTTCATACCGGCAGCAACCGCCTTGGCGCCTTCGCGCACGATCGCCTGGGCCAGTACGGTTGCCGTCGTGGTGCCGTCACCGGCGATATCGTTGGTCTTGCTGGCAACCTCGCGCACCATCTGCGCACCCATGTTTTCGAACTTGTCGCCAAGCTCGATGTCTTTGGCAACCGTGACACCGTCTTTGGTGATGCGCGGCGCGCCAAAGGATTTGTCGAGCACGACATTGCGCCCTTTAGGGCCGAGCGTAACCTTTACCGCGTCGGCCAGCGTATCGACGCCGCGCAGCATCTTGGTGCGCGCGTCGGTACCGAATTTAACTTCCTTTGCAGCCATTATTGAGGGTCCTCCTGGTTAGGCAGCTTTTTTGACTCTTTTGACTTTCTTGACGTCTTCAATGACGCCCATGATGTCGGATTCGCGCATGATCACCAGCTCTTCGCCGTCGATCTTGATTTCGTTTCCCGACCATTTTCCGAACACGATCCGGTCGCCCGGCTTGACGTCGAGCGGGACAAGCTTGCCCTGATCGTCGCGTCCACCGCCGCCGACCGCAAGGACGTCGCCCTCCATGGGCTTTTCCTTGGCCGTATCCGGGATGATGATTCCACCGACCGACTTTTCGTCCTCATCGAGACGACGAACCAAGACACGGTCGTGTAGTGGCTTGAATTTCATTCGTTAACCTCCGTAAGCCTGCTGGCTATCTTTGATTTGTCCAAAACACATTGGCACTCTCGACTGGAGAGCGCTAATTCCCAGCGGGACGTAGGAAACCCACGCCCCGCTGTCAAGGGCGATTCCGGAATTATTTGTTAGCAGACTGCGAGCTCTGCTGCTAATCGGTTGATTTTTCTCATATTTTCGTGTTTTCGACTTGATTGTTGCCGCGCGCTGCGGCAAGTCTCTAAAACAGATGAATCGGCAGGAGCGAGGGATGACGGGACAACGTGGCCGGATGCTCGAACTGCAATTGCAGGGATATAGACTCTCCACCGCTGAAATCCTCTATCACCTGCCCGATCACCCGGCCTTGCTGCAGACCTTCCTCTGGCAACAGCTCGACCTGGCGCCCAGGTTCCCCGTGCTTCACCGCTTTCTCGAGTTCTGGCAGGACAGCATCGATGGACGCCTGCACTCGGTGCGGGTGATGAATGCACGGCTTGTCAAGCCGGCTGAATTCCGGGCCGTTGACGGGGTCTTTACGCTCCACTGATACTCTTGCGGACCGCGCCGAGTCACCCTACCTTCTGACAACCGGCGGGGAGTGGCGCAGCCTGGTAGCGCATCTGCTTTGGGAGCAGAGGGTCGCTGGTTCGAATCCAGTCTCCCCGACCATT
>CAZCVU010000207.1:0-3672 GCA_964501745.1 uncultured Flavobacteriales bacterium
GATCGTCGCGATATCGTGTGGATGAACCCCATCCAAAGTAAATGACAGGACGCTAGCCTTTCCTGGCGCCGTGCCGATTATTTTCAACCCTTCTACAGCCGACAAGCGCTGGGTTGCGTAGGTCAGCACGTCACGCTCATGCTCCGCAATTCGATCCATGCCGAGTGCCGATACGTACTCGATCGCTGTGCCGAAGGCTATCGCCTGGGCGATCGCGGGTGTGCCGGCTTCGAACTTGTGGGGCAACGGTGCCCAGGTGCTCTTCTCGAAGGTGACTCGACTGATCATTTCGCCGCCACCCTGATAAGGCGGCATGGCGTCGAGCAGCTCCTCCTTTCCGTACAGTACCCCGATGCCCGAAGGGCCATAGAGCTTATGCCCGGAAAATACGTAGAAGTCGCAGTCGAGCGCGCGGACATCGACCGGCTGATGTGTGACCGCCTGGCAGCCGTCGAACAATACTTTGGCGCCGACGGCGTGGGCCTTCGCGGCAATATCACGCGCCGGCAGGACTGTTCCCAGTACGTTCGACATGTGGCTGATGGCGACCAGCTTGGTCTTCGGCGACAAGAGCTTCTCAAATTCGCGCATTGACAGCTCGCCGTCATCGTCAACTGGCGCAATTCTGAGAACGATGCCTTTCTCGTCACGCAGGAACTGCCAGGGGACGATGTTGGAATGATGCTCCAACTCCGAGATGATGATCTCATCCCCTGCCGATAGCTGCGACCGACCATAGCTTGCTGCCACCAAATTGATCGCTTCCGTCGCGTTTCGGGTGAAGACGATCTCGTGTGCATGGGCGGCATTTACGAAGCGTTGCACAATTTCGCGCGCGCCCTCAAAACGAGCAGTCGCGTGCTCGCTGAGAAAATGAACGCCGCGATGGACGTTTGCGTAGTCGTTCTCATAGACGCTCGATTCTGCGTCGATCACGACCCGCGGCTTTTGCGCTGAGGCGGCGCTGTCGAGAAAGACCAAGCGTCGACCATAGACTTCGCGCCCAAGGATCGGGAAGTCCGCGCGGACACGATCGACATCGTAGGGTTGTGGCGCAGAGTCGGGCGCGCTTCTCGGCTCGAGCGTGCTCATCATGGCGTCTTCTGGTACGTTCACTGTCTCGCTTCCTGGCCGCCGTCCAGCCATCGCTGGACGACGCGATCAAAAATCTCTCGAACGGCCGGCGCACCGATCTCCTCGATCGCCTCGGTGACGAATGCCTGAACCAGCATGTCGCGCGACTCAGCCGCGCCTATGCCACGGGATCGTAAATAGAAGAGCGCCTCCTCATCAAGTTCTCCAACCGTTGCGCCGTGGCTGCATTTGACATCGTCGGCGTAGATTTCAAGTTCGGGCTTGCAGTCCATTTCGGCCGAACGCGACAGCAGAAGGGTGCGGCTCAGTTGGTGGCCGTCGGTCTTCTGCGCCTGCGGTTCGACCAGCACCTTGCCCTGGAACACGCCTCTGGAATGCTCGTCGAGCACACCTCTGAAGACCTGTCGCGATTGACTGCCGCCCTCGGCGTGGTCGACGAACGTCGTGTTATCGATCTGCTGTGTTCCGCTGGCGAGATAGGCGCCGTTTATGCGGCACTCAATCGCCTCAGCGCCGATCCGGGCTCGAATCTCGCTGCGCGCGAGCGCTGCGCCGACCTGCAGGTTGAAACCGTCATAATGGGTGCCGTGCGCCAACTCCAAGGTTGTCAGCCCGATGTTGAATGCCTGCAGGTTGTCGTTCTGCAGCCGGTAATGACCAAGTCGCGCGCCAGCCTCCAGCTGAATTCCACAGACCGAATTGGAAAAATAGGTGCCGTCGCTGCCGGCGATGTGACTCTCCAGTATGTGTGCGCTGGAGCCGGCGCCGATCTCGATAAGCGAGCGCATGTGAAAGGCGGTTGGCTGGTCGGACGCCTGTCCGACCGAGACAAGATGGATGGGTTGTTCGAGTTTGGTATCAGGGGCGATACGCAGGTAAAGCCCGTCTTCCGCAAAGGCCGTGTTGAGCGCCGTCAATGGCATGTCGCGTGATGTCGTGAGGCGGCCCAAAGGAGCTCTCAGCGGGTCGGGGTCGCGTTCGAGCCGCTCTCGAAGGCTCTCAGCCACGACACCTTTGGGCAAAGTTCCAAGCGGCGATAGTGCTGGCGCAAATCGGCCGTTGACGAAAACAATGAGATATCCCTCGATTGGCAGGAAGGACGGCGGCAGAGCCTCGATTTCGGTTACCAATCCTGCCGGCGCGAAGCCGATCTTTGCGAGCTTGTTGAGGTTGGTATATTTCCACGCCTCGGCCTTTCGGTCCGGCAGTCCAGTCGCCCGAAAGGCATCAAGGCCCTGCTTTCGCAATGCCGTCAACCAGGCAGGCTCGCGATCGGCCCGTCCGGCGTCGAGGGCGATGAACTGTTCCATAAAAGGCTCGGTCGTGGTTGTTTCTTTGGGCATCTTCGATACTTCTGGCCGCTAGGCCGCCTCACCGAGAAACTCGCCGTAGCCCTTTGCTTCGAGTTCGAGGGCGAGTTCCTTGCCGCCCGACTTGACGATCCGGCCACCGGCTAGCACGTGAACCTTGTCTGGAACGATGAAGTCGAGGAGACGCTGGTAGTGGGTGATGATAAGCATGCCGCGGTCGCTCGACCGCAAGGCGTTAACCCCCTTGGCAACGATCTTCAGGGCGTCGATGTCGAGCCCGGAATCAGTTTCGTCGAGGATCGCCAGCTTCGGCTCGAGCAGGGCCATCTGCAGAATCTCGGCCCGTTTCTTCTCGCCACCGGAGAAGCCGGTGTTGATTGCCCGTTTCAGCAAGTCGTCGCCAATCTCCAGCGACGCCGCCTTTTCACGCGCCAGCTTTACGAACTGCATGGCGTCGAGCTCTGACTCGCCGCGATGTTTGCGTGTCGCATTAACCGCGGCCTTGAGAAAGGTGGTGGTGGCCACACCGGGGATCTCGACGGGATACTGGAACGCAAGAAATACACCCTCGCGGGCGCGAATTTCGGGCTCCATCTGAAGTAGATCGGTGCCCTGATACAGGACCTCGCCGTCCGTAACTTCGTAACCCTCGCGGCCAGAAAGAACATACGACAGCGTGCTCTTACCCGAGCCGTTGGGTCCCATGATCGCATGCACTTCGCCGGCGTCGATCGCGAGATCGATGCCGTTGAGAATCGCCTTCTCCTCGACGTGCGCGTGCAGATTCTTGATTTCGAGCAGTGGCATTTGTCTTCTTCTGTCCTTCTGTCTGCGTCTTTGCCTTAGCCGACGCTGCCTTCGAGGCTAATCCCAACGAGTTTTTGGGCTTCCACCGCAAACTCCATCGGCAAGGTCTGCAGGACCTCGCGACAGAACCCGTTGACCACCAGCGACACCGCTTCCTCGCTATCGAGGCCACGTTGGCGGCAGTAGAAGAGCTGGTCGTCGCTGATCCTGCTGGTCGTCGCCTCGTGCTCGACGCGTGCCGAGGGATTGCGGGATTCGATGTAGGGGACGGTATGCGCGCCGCAACGGTCGCCGATCAACAGGCTGTCGCACTGCGTGTAGTTTCGTGCGCCTTCGGCGGTTGGCATGATGCGGACAAGTCCGCGATAAGCGTTGTTGGCACGCCCGGCCGAAATGCCTTTGGAGATGATGCGCGAGCTCGTGTTGCGGCCGATATGGATCATCTTGGTGCCGGTATCGG
>CAZCVU010000207.1:3682-5275 GCA_964501745.1 uncultured Flavobacteriales bacterium
GAACTCGCCGACCGAATCGTCGCCCTGCAGAATGCAGCTCGGGTACTTCCAGGTGATGGCCGAGCCGGTCTCGACCTGCGTCCACGATATCTTCGAGCGATCTCCACGGCAGGCGCCGCGTTTGGTGACGAAGTTATAGATACCACCTTTGCCGTCGGCATCGCCGGGGTACCAGTTCTGCACGGTCGAGTATTTGATCTCGGCATCCTCGAGCGCGATCAACTCGACAACGGCCGCATGAAGTTGATTCTCGTCGCGCATCGGCGCCGTGCAGCCTTCGAGATAGCTCACATAGCTGCCCCGGTCGGCGATGATGAGCGTGCGTTCGAATTGGCCGGTCTCGGCGGCGTTGATACGGAAATAGGTCGAGAGTTCCATCGGACAGCGCACACCGGGCGGGATGTAGACGAACGATCCGTCGGTGAACACCGCCGAATTGAGACAGGCATGCTTGTTGTCCGCCATCGGAACCACCGAGCCCATATACTCGCGCACCAGCTCGGGGCATTTTTGCAAGGCCTCGGAGAACGAGCAAAAGATGATGCCGAGTTCTTCGAGCTTGCCCTTGTAGGTGGTCGCAACCGATACACTGTCGAATACCGCATCGACGGCGACGCCGGCGAGAATTTCCTGCTCCTGCAAGGGAATCCCGAGCTTCTCGTAGGTTTTCAAGAGTTCCGGGTCGACTTCATCCAGGCTCTTAGGGCGGTCCTTTGTTTTCGGTGCGGCGAAGTAGTAGGCATCCTGGTAGTCGATCGCTGGAAAGTTCACCATTGCCCAATCGGGCTCGGCCATCGTCTGCCAGTGTTCGTAGGCTTTGAGACGCCGCTCGAGCAGCCACGGCGGATCTTCCTTCTTGACCGAGATCAGACGAATGATGTCTTCGTTCAGGCCCTTTGGCGCCTGGTCCGTTTCGATGTCCGTGAAGAAGCCATACTTGTACTTCTCCTCGGCCAGCGTGCGGATCTGTTCTGCGGTCTCGGTTGATGCCGTCATCTAACAAACGCTTTCACTGCTGAACTCGGGTCTTGGTCATGGCTTTAACTGCGCGCCGGTTCAGTTGGCGGCGCTTGGTCGCTACCCGCCGTCGATAAGAAGCTGAGGCCCGGTGGCGGCACGGCGATCTCGGCTAGCGTGATTGCATGCAACGCGCCGCGGATCGCCTCATTAACCTTGTCCCAGCGGCCGTGCAAGGGGCACAGCGTCTCAACACCGCACGTGCCATCGACGCATGAGGTCAATGCCACCGGCCCTTCGAGCGCCGCGATGATTTGCTCGACGGTAATCTGCTCGGCTGGCCGAGCCAGCGAATAACCGCCGTTGACGCCACGGTGGGAGGTGACCACCTGCGCCCGCGTGAGCAGTTTCAGGACCTTGCTGACGCTCGGCATAGGTAGTCCGGTCGCCTCAGCCAAACTTGATGCGGTCGAGAGCGATTCGCGAACCAAGGCCATCCGCGAGAGCACCACCACGCCAAAATCCGTCATTCGACTCAGTCGCAACAAGAGACCGACTCCGAAAACTGTACTAATTTTGTACGGTATCCAACAAATGGCGCATTTTGGCGATTAAATCAAGGGGAGCTTTTCACAT
>CAZCVU010000208.1:0-803 GCA_964501745.1 uncultured Flavobacteriales bacterium
GCGCTCGAAACGCTTACAGCGGCTGGTGTTGCAGTCGAGCCGACCGACTCCGGCATTCGGGTATCCGCCAGTGATGGCGAAATTGTTGGCGTCGATGTCATGACTGAGCCCTACCCCGGCTTCCCGACCGATCTACAGGCACAGATCATGTCGTTGATGTCGACCGCCAGCGGTGCTGCCATGATCACCGAATCTATCTTCGAGAACCGTTTCATGCACGTGCCAGAACTCAGCCGCATGGGCGCGAACATCACCTTGCACGGCGCTTCTGCGATGGTGCGTGGTGTCAAGCGACTGGCCGGCGCTCCGGTCATGGCGACCGATCTGCGGGCATCGGTTTCCCTGGTGTTGGCCGGACTGGCCGCAGACGGCGATACGGTGGTCAACCGGATCTATCATCTCGACCGCGGCTACGAGCGGCTGGTCGAGAAGCTGGCAGCATGTGGCGCCGAGATCGAGCGGATCAAGGCGTAGGCACAGTGTCTGACGGATCGCAAAAAATGAAACTGCATGCGGAGAATCTCGAACAGCTTTCAGCAGTCGCGGCAATGCTGCAGGACGCTCTCGTGCCGCCCGGTGATATTTCCTACCTCGAAGAGGAAAGCAGTTTCGCGATGGCGCTCAACCGATTTCGCTGGGAAGTGCCGGTAAAGAAGGATGTCCCCTACGAGCGGGTCCTCGCCGGCCTGCGGTTCGACAAGGTGACGCGGGTGCAGTTTCGCGGAATCGACCGGCGGGCGTCGGGTACCTTCCTGTCGCTGCTGACGATTGTCTTCGACGACGACCATGTTGTGCTGCATTTC
>CAZCVU010000208.1:813-5269 GCA_964501745.1 uncultured Flavobacteriales bacterium
CGGGGGTGACAGCGCAATCCGTCTCGATGTCGAGCGCCTGTTGTGCACGATGGAAGATTTAAGCGACCCCTGGCCGACCCATATGAGGCCCGAGCATGGGTTCGGATAGCTGGCACTTCTGGCATGAGCGATAGCGATGCTGAGAAGGTACGCGGTCCGCTGACCGGCGCAGCGCCGCGACTGGTCCTGGCGTCAGCCTCGCCACGACGGCGTGAGCTGCTTGCGCAGATCGGCGTCCGCGTTGACCTCGTCGATCCGGCAGACGTTGACGAAGGGCCGCTACGACTCGAACTTCCGGCCAAACTCGCGCGTCGATTGGCACTGGCGAAGGCCGAAGGAATTGCGGCGCGACATGCTGACGCCTATGTGCTCGGCGCGGACACCGTTGTCGCCTGCGGACGGCGCATTCTGCCGAAGGCGGAAAGCAATACGGAAGCGCAATCGTGCTTGCAGATGCTTTCCGGCCGGCGTCATCGGGTGTTTGGCGGAGTTGCGGTGATCGCACCAGGCGGCGCGACACGAGCTCGGGTGGTCACGACGATCGTCTCGTTCAAGTCCCTATCGGGTGATGAAATCGAGAGCTATCTCGAGAGCGATGAATGGCGGGGCAAGGCCGGCGGTTATGCGATTCAGGGTCGGGCCGCCTCCTTTGTCCGCTTCATAAACGGTTCCTATTCGAATGTCGTAGGGCTGCCGCTCTATGAAGTAACGCAAATCCTTACCGGTCTTGGGTTTCGGTGTCCGTCGCGCGCCTAGACATCTTGGTCGAGGTCTCGCCAGGCGAGACCCGCGCCGCGCTCGTCGATGCGGCGGGGCGACTCTGCCGCCTTCGGCTCGCGCGCCTTTCGAGGGCCAGCCTGATCGGTGGCATCTACCTTGGCCGAGTGGTCAAGGTGGAAAGAGGAATGGGCGCGGCGTTCGTCGATATCGGCCTGGCTGAGCCAACCTTCCTCGGCCGGGCGCGGAGCCAGCACGAAGGCGAGGCGCTGGTGGTACAGGTCGTTCGCGATGCCTGGAACAGTAAAGCGGCGAGTGTCGTCGTGACGCCGCGGGTCGAGGGCCGCTACCTAGCGCTTGCTGCCCATCGCGGCGATGGCTCTACGACCGAGTACGAGCGGAACATCGTCGACGGCGCACAGCGCGCGCGACTCGAGGCCGCTGCCGGCGATATTGCTGGGCCAGGCGAGGCTATTCACATAAAGGCAGCGGCGCAGTCGGTCGGTGCGGTCGAGCTTGCAGCCGAAGCTGCCCGGTTGCGGCGAAGATGGCAGATGGTGCGAGCTTCGGCTGCGAAGTTGAAACCACCGCAGCTCCTGGAGGCGCCTGCACAGCTGGTTCTGCGCCTCTTGCGGGAGATCGCATCGATAGGTGAGGTCGTCATCGACGATCTTCGCATCTATAGCGAAATCAAACGGCTGACTGCTGCCGAAATGCCCGACCTCGTGGGAGGGATCGCTCACCATGGTGGCGACCGTCCGCTGTTTGACGAGCGAGGGATTGATGAGCAAATCGACGAGGCTTTGGAGAGATGTCTCTCGCTACCATCAGGTGTAAGCCTCACGATCGATCGGACGGAGGCGTTGACCGCGATCGACGTCGATTTGGGCGGCGGCGCTGGGGCCGGACGTCAGGAGGAGGAATGCACCCGTGCAAACCTCGATGCGATACCGGCTATCGCCCGCCAGATCGCCGTGCGCAATCTCGCAGGCCTGATCGTCATAGATTTTATTTCCATGCGCAACAAGGCCAGTCGGCGGCGCCTTGTCGAAGCGCTGCGCAAGGCGCTACGGGCGGGTGCAGACGGTGCCGTCGATGTGCTCGGCATGACGGCGGCCGGTCTCGTGGAGATCACG
This sequence comes from uncultured Flavobacteriales bacterium, assembly GCA_964501745.1. Lineage (GTDB taxonomy): Bacteria > Pseudomonadota > Alphaproteobacteria > UBA8366 > CAVOAK01 > CAVOAK01. Next base: position 2,667 of record CAZCVU010000208.1, read on the forward strand.
CGCCAGCGCAAGGAGCCTGCGCTTGCCGACCTGTTTAGCTTGTATCGTGCGCCAACGCCCGATCCCGAGGCACTGGCCTGCGCTGCACTGCGCCAAGCCCTGAGAATGCGCGGGCCGGGCCACCGGGTTCTGTGCGCGAGGCCCGATGTGATCGCGGCACTTGAGGGGCCGCTTTCAGATGCACTCGTCGAGGCTGGTCGGCATCTTGGGGAACCGCTGGCGCTTAGGCCGGAAGCCCGGCAAAATGGATTTGAGATTGTATTAGAATAGGTCCGTCCATGGCGATGAAACCCTGTCCAATCTGCCGCGCACCGGCAGCTCCGAAGTTTCGGCCGTTCTGCTCGTTGCGCTGCCAGCAAGTCGATCTCGGCCGATGGTTTTCCGAGAGTTATCGCGTTCCCGTCGAGGACCCGCATGAGGATGAGTTGGCGCCATGGGCTGAGGGTCAGGGTGATGCCGATGAGACCTCCGACCGCTAGGGAGCCAAACACGGATGCCGTAGAGTAGTTGGCGTTGCCCTGAGAACTCTGTCAGTGCATCAACCTACTGCGCTGGACAACGCCGATGATTTTTCCTATGTAGGCATCCGCTTTGCGCGAGCCGGCGCCCAGGTAGCTCAGGTGGTAGAGCAGGGGACTGAAAATCCCTGTGTCGGTGGTTCAACTCCATCCCTGGGCACCATTTTCTCTTTTATTTACAAAGCACTATTAGGAGGAAAAATATTTCTCTTGGCGCTCTCTGTAAAGAGCAACCATAGAGCAACCAACAGAAAGGGTGGATGTACCTAATATCTAGATATTCCAAAATGTCCTAAACACAAACGTTGCCAATGATTTACCATAGACGTCCGGGTCAAGTGGCCCAGCAAACGAAGTGAGTGGCGACTTGACGCGGCGGCAACTCCGCCACAATTGAAACTAACCGCCACACTTCGTGGCGGTTCTGTAAACAATCTTCTTTCTTTCTCTTGATGTGATCCAACTGACAACAGTTGGTCGTGAGGATCGTTAAGGACGGCGAAACGTCCTTAACGTACACCCCGGTAGGGGTTTGTCGGCACTTGCACTCCCCCGCCATTAAAAAACACGGGGGAGATATATACGGCCCTGTGCTTGTAGATGAGATCAGCGATACCCCTGTGTGACTGTTGTCTTGCCCTCGCGTGGGGGTGCTGGCGAAAGGCTGGAAAGAGTTGCTCTGAGGGTGCCCCGGGACGGCGAGTAAATGCGTTATGGCGACTGGTGGCCATGTTGTAATTTTGTTTGTGATAACCGAAAAAGATGCATGGGAACGATGAGAGACAACATTTTATTAGCCCTTGGCGCAATCTGCGGCGCTGCGATTGGTGTTGTCACACTCGGATTCTGGCATGGCTTCTGGACAGCAATTGTTGGTTGGATCGTCACTGGGGTTATCATTCATGTTTCATACGAAGATGGAAAAGGAAGAAGAGACTTCCTGATCAGTATTTTTATAGCGGCCGCACTCCTCGTGCTTCTTGGCCTATTTTTCTTATATGTGCCGTTGGATTGTCATGGAATGCTCGGCAACGACGTCATGTGCGGGTAAGCGGACCTCGTGCATCTTCAATGCACCGTTCCTTCTGGCTCCTTGTTCACCAACTCAATAATTGCCTTCAGGATTGCCTTTCACAGGGTGATTTTATCCGAAACCCTATGTTTCCAAAGTTATTACAAACGAAGACTAATTTATTGCGCAACCGTTACCATCGCCACGACAATTGCCACGATTATAAGAATTTCGACTGCCATTTTTTGACTCCTACTGCGTGAGATTATGACATCCGGTATGGGTCATAATTAGACATAGACGCCCTTACGATAATGGTCTGATTTCAGGTGGAAAGCGGATAGCGATATCCTTACTCTTCTTCAGTCGTAGTTTTTGAGGGCAACCGTCATGCATCGAATAATATTGGCCACATATTTGTTAATTTCACTATATGCCAGCTCGTCCGTTGCAGGTGAGTTGACAGTAGAAGTGCCACCGGCTCCTTATTCAGTTCGTTCGATGACGCTCAATTATGGCATTTTTGAAGAAAAGGGACTCTCAAACGATTATCAATTGTTCGGGGTCGTCAAGGATGCAATTGAGCATACTTGGAATACAAGAAATGAGGAAATAGAGATCAATAACGGATTGACGTTTAATTCACAGACATCCACTTCTGGAGAATTATTTTACCGTGAATTTGACATTAGTATTTTTATCCAAACTAAGAAGCGTCTCGGAAAGCTGCTCTATATCTTTAGTTTTGAATGCAGCATTGCAAACAAGAAAGTGAGCAGAACTGAATTCGATCTGATCGAAGAATCACAACTTTATTCAGAAATGAAACGCCTCGCCATTGTGAGCGCAAACAGTTGTCCCTAATAATCTATTTGTATTGCGCGCACACACGGACGCACCAAATTTCACGTATTAGTTTGGCCGTTTTTGACCAGTTTTGCCCTGATTTTCCTGTTTAGGGGGCAAATACCGGAATCTCCGTTAAGGTTTAGGGGCCTTCAGGTTCACAGTTCATCGAGAGGGGCTGATAGTTGATACGGTTACACGTGTTAGTGCCGGAACGGGTGATAGCA
>CAZCVU010000209.1:0-5267 GCA_964501745.1 uncultured Flavobacteriales bacterium
CTGCATCCAATTTCCCGCCCGCGAAGGGCTTTGTGAATTTGCACGATCTCCGGAAGGGGCTTATCGGTTCTAAGCCTTCTTCTCTCAGCCCCCCGCCTCGGTCTGCTGCCAGCAAATCAAATCCAGCGTAACCCTTTGAAAAATACCGTTAAATAAGAGTGTTTTCAATAAGTGTATGCGAAGTGTATTTTTTCTATGAGACTGCTTTCATGTTGAGCTGTTTTCGCGCCAATCCATTATTCAGTCATGTCCCATGGGACCAGAAGGAGCCGTCAAAATCAACAAGGCGCCGCCAAGTATTTCTAAAGGCGCGGACGGCATTCTCTGATGCCGTAAACACATTTACCATTCAGAGCCTCAAATCGTTCTCGAATTCGGCGATAATTTTAGGGGCCTCTCCCAGGAATGCTTCTAGCACCTTATCAAGGTCAACAAATTCAGACGATTGCTCATCGAAGAACGCGCCATCTTGATTTATTAGTGGCCTTTGTTGCTCAACATGCGACTTGCCTGTGGTTGTCTCTTGTATACCTTGCGCCCCTACGGATATGGTCGCCGATCCCATATTTGCGGTTAACTTCAATGGCCCACCGACCATGACCTGTCTAGCTCCCGGATCTGGTGGCAGTATACCGAAGCGATGAAAATCGTGGATCCGAACTCGCACCAGCAAATTATAGAATGGGAACTTGCAGGAGATCCGACTTTCGAGGACAGCACGATTTTCACTTGAGCCAGGGTCGCAGCGCCCTTTTACCTCTTGGTTCTCGGCGGCTTCAAGCATCAGCTCAGCAATGGCACGGCACGAGTAAACGGCAGCGATCTTGAGACGATATCTCGACTTTGCGTCCTTTTGTTGTTGCGCCAGGTCAACGAAGAAAACGACGCGCTGGAAATGTCCCGAATACCGCGCATTCTCGGACTTCCTTCGGACATCTCAGTCGCCATCGTGCTCACCATCTCGTGGCCTATCCGTCGTATAGTCGTCCAGGTATCGGAGTTGCCCAAATTCTTCAAGCTGCTTCGTCAGCCAAGTCGGAATGTAGTTGAGAACGAAGGTCGAGGGAGGAATTCATGGAGCCCCCAGAGAAACTTCTGGAGCGCCTGAAAGCGGGCAATGGCCTTGTCGTGTATGGTTTTGAGCCAGGGAACGATGAAACGACTGAGTTCATCGAGGCGGTTCGTGCAGCACAGGGTGACTGCCCTCTCTTTTCTATCTCCCAAAACCTGCCCGCGATACACAATCCAGATGCCTTTGATCGCATTTTCGTTGACATGGAAACCGTCCGCAATCGGGTTCGTCAGCACCTGCCGCTTATATTGACGGTCAAAACCACGCGGCCAACAGTGCGTATCAACCGTAAAAATGCCGCCTCTTTACAGACCGAGTTTTTCGGCAACTCAACCAAGCTTGCGTGATAGTCAGTTTTAGACTTTCAACGCAAAGTGATGCTATAGAAAATAACATTATCCACATTTCCTTACATTACCGCTCAAACCCGCAGAAACCTTGGGCTCTACCTTCTGATCGACTTCAGGCGTTTCAGAAAACATAATGTTTTCCGGTAGATAGCCATTAAAAATGAGGTTTTGTGATGAAACAGGCAAAGGTTTTGACGGAAGCTGAGATGAAGAGATTGCTCGCTGTTGTAGCTGACGACAGGCATTGTAGTCGGAACCGCCTCGCGATCATGCTGAGCCATTTCGCGGGACTGCGTGTCGGCGAGATTGCATCGTTGAAAACGAGCGATGTGGTGAATGGCGAAGGCCAAGTGCGCGACCAACTGCGGTTAAGCCCCTCCCAAACCAAGGGCGGCATCAGCCGCACGGTCTTTCTGAATAAGCGGCTTCAGCGCGAAATCAGACAATACTTGGAGGGTTTATCCGCTTTACCTACCGCTGAGGACGCTTTGCTCCGGAGCCAAAAGGGTGGATCGTTCTCAGCCAACACGCTTTGCCAACTGTTCGGTGAGCTTTATCGCAGGGCTGGCATCGACGGAGCATCCAGCCATAGCGGCCGCCGGGGATTTATCACCAAGCTTGCTCATTCCGGCGTATCCGCCAAGGTCATCATGGAGTTGGCCGGCCACAAACACCTCGGCACGACGCAGAGATATATCGAAGTGAACGACGAAATGAAGCGGGCGGCGGTCGAGGTTTTGTAGGCCTAATCGCTTTCCGTATTCAGCATTTCTTCGAATGTTGGCACGTAGCCTTTGGTTTCTTCAGTCTGATTTTCCACAGGCTTCCAAAACATCAAAATAGGCTCGAACTTCTTAACCCTGCCATCGATCCGGCAAAAGTTCTTCGTAGTCGGGATGCCGTCTTCGTTTTCCTTGTTGCCGCCAGGCGGCGTCGGCAGCACCATTTTCAACTTGCCATGATATTCGACACCAAGCTCTTCGAGAATGGCAATCGTATCGGCTTCCATCGGCAGGTATTTGTTTGAGAACACAACGTCCGCAATATTCCAAATCAACCAACGGCCTTCTTTGAGATAGGAGACACAAGTCTCCAACGTCTTCTTCAAATAGAGGTCACGCCATTCCTCATAGGTTCGATACCTATTATAGGATTGGGTCTCATCGTCGCTATATCCCTCTGCCGCAAAATAGGGCGGGCTCGTGAACACTAGATCGAGCTTTCCCTTGTATTTTTGGAATTCAGGATTGTCGCAAATATCTTCGGACCCTGACTGAAACAGCTCGTATGTGTTTTTGTATCGGCCTCGGACATTGCCGTTAAAATAGTCCGCCAGATAGGCGTATTTGGTAATCTCCAAACTCGACATCCAATGATCAGTATTCGGATCAGTGCCGACATAATGGACTTGCCGTTCATTACAGCAGGCCATGGCGCCGAGAATGCGTCCGCCCCATCCAGAACAAGGATCGTAGATCACCACATTATCTTGATCTTCGATGTGTTGAGTAAATCGGAGATAGAGGTGTTTCGCTACCACAGGCGGGAAATTGCCGGCAGGGCGAAACGGGAAGCTCATGCGAAAAACTCTCGGACGATCCATAATCCTCAAATTGTCGTCCGACAGCATTTTCAGGAAATCTATTCGAAATTGCCTGTAAAGGTAGTGCTTGAAATCAGACCTATAGTCATCGTCGGCAAAATATTTGTAGAGCGACACGCCATCGAGTGTCCCGTTGGAAATATCTTTGGTTTTCAGCATCGTTGGAAAAAACTGGACGCACTTATTGCCAGTGCCCGGGTTAGTCAGGCAGTCAAGCTCTCCTGTCGTTTCATCCGCCTTTACCAATTTTGTTACGTCATAGTTGGCGAGCGATCTAAAATCACGGACGATGGCGTCGGCCGACCTTCCAGGTTCGATTGGAACGCCGAACTCGTCCCAAGAGTATGTGACTTCCTTGCGGAACTTGTCTGCCCACTCATCAAATTGAGGTCTGGAGAAACTTTTGATTTTGCCAATCGTCAAATTTGTTGGCGAGTTTTCCATATAGGTGTTGCGTTCGTAGGGACATTCCGTCATCGGACCAGAAGCTCCAATGCGGCCTTCGCACGTCCGGGCTCGATGCTGCTGAATTTGTCAATTTCCACACCGCGAAATGGAGTGTCCACAGCTGGCAAAACCGCAACGACATCACCAAGGCTGGAGCCTTCGGCTTGAAGTCGGTCTGCTTCGATTTCCGCGCCTTGTATTTTTTGCTCTTGCTCGATGAGCCCTTTTAACTCTGCTTCGACCTCTATGCGCCGCTTTTCGCTACTAACAGAATGGCTAAATACGAGGAATTTAAGGTAGCCGAGATAATCGACGAATTTCATCGGCGTGAATTTTGTGATGATCCGATTGCGTTCACAGAAGTCGTACATTTCTGCGGGATCCCAATCGACGTCTTTATCTTTCTTAGCCAGATACCATTCGTGATAAGGATTGTCGGGATTGCGGACATCATGCGGATGGAAACCGTCACCATTCGATTTGCGAAAATTCTTGGAACCTTCCAATTGCCTAATGGCTTCTTCAAGCACCAGGATTTCATCAGGCTCCATGGTCTCGCCAACCGGGCCTTGTGATTTGGGCTCCGGTCCAAGTTCGCGGAGAATTTCTCCCCGTTTGTTGTAGTGGCCGTTTCGACTGCTCAACCAACGCTGCTGCGCCTTTGCGAGATTTCCCCGCATCCCCTTCTTGGCCACCTTCTCCGACGAATAGCCAGAATAAGTGAAGGTCAGGCCAAATTTCTCAGCCAGCTCATTCAATCCATCTTCAAGACGTGTAGCTTCTTCATCCGACAGATCACGACCCGCTTTGATGACTGCGAGCTGATCGTCCGGGTCATCGTCAATGAATAATTGAGTGCTTTTTTCAACATCCGGGTCCGCTGATTTCCTGATTTTGACAGGCGTTGAATTTGCCTTGGCGCGACGTTTGTTTACGGCGGCCAGTTCCTTGGCTTCCTTGCGCTCTAAATCTGGATGGATTGTCCCTACCTTGATCGCACCTTGGAATTCGTCGTCGGTCAGATAGGTAAGCTCATGAAGCGTCGTCCATCGAGGCGGCAGATATTTTTGATGCTTGCGGCTGGTCAGGCGTTTGTCGTTTGCGATCTTGATGAGCTTTTCGGCGGTGCAGCGTGTGAACGGCAGATCGTTGTTGATCATCCTGTTCCACGCCTTGTCATCGAGACGTTGATGCGCCTCTTTGAGCAGGCGACCGGCTTCCAAAATTCCGTCGAGCGCATTTCGCCAAGCGACGGTGATGTCCTTCACGTAGGCCTTGATTTGATTTGTCGGTTTTCGTTGAGTGACCAGTGTTGCCATATCGCGTCATCCTCGAAATGGTCTCATAGGACCAAATTCAAATTCGCACCGACGCGACAGCAGTCATCGGCAATCGCATCTCGCGCCATCAATGGAGGAATGAATTATGCCAAATTGGCGGTTAAGAACCTGCGAATGTGATATTCGCGTTTTGTGATTACGCTTACTCGACAGTCAATTCGTCGCAGACGACCTTAGGCTGAAGGCGGTTTCCAGCCACCCTTTATGACCGGTGCCGTCTTTTCCTCACGCTTTTTTTCGTCATAGGTCCGCCATGCTCGCTTCAGGTTCTCGGCATATTTCGAGTGCGTCAACTTGGCAGCCATCTTCTTTGGCTCCAAATGACCGTAATGCATTTCAATCATTCGGATGCTCGTTCCCATCGCCTTGGCAAGGAGGTAATAATCCACATCGCCATCCAGATGTCAACGCCGGAGTAAAAACAGACCATTGTGGCGGAGCAAAACTAGACCACC
>CAZCVU010000210.1:0-5263 GCA_964501745.1 uncultured Flavobacteriales bacterium
GGCGATGCGGGCATAGTCCGCCGCGTCATCTGCCACCAGATCATCGATGCCCAGCTGAGTGTAGATCCCAAGCGTGAGGCGGCCCCGCAAGTAAGGACTTGGCAGGGTGACGACCGGAGTTGCCGCGGCAATGGCCTCGTAGGTCGTGTTGCCGCCACCGAAGTGGGTCGTATCCAGTAAAACGTCCATCGCACCGGCGAGCTGTAGATAACCAGCCTCATCCTGACGCGGCATGAAGACAATGCGCTCCGCAGCTGGGCCGAGCGAAGCCTGTAAACGAGATATCAACTGCTCGGTCCAGTAGCGCTTGTGTCCTTCAAGCAGGACGATCTTTGCCGCATCATCACGACGCAGAATATCGCCGAGAATCGTATCGAAGTCAGGTTGAAGTTTAAACACGCTCTGCAGACAACCGTAGAGCCGTACCGTCGACGGCAAACCCAACGCCTGACGCGAGAGCGCCTCCGGCAATAGCGGTCTGCGGATCCAATTACCCATAACGGGCAGGCGCAAGCCGTTCGCTGTAGTGGCTATCGCCGTCCGAAGGTTCGCATAGCTGCGAGGACACAAAATAGTCGACCGTGGGAATTCCAGTCGTTTGGGGATGTCCCCAGGTTACGCATTGCACCGGTGCGAGCCTTGCGAACGCCAAGAAATAGGTCAGGGGCTCCATGCCGATATCCGTGTAGTACACAAGGTCAAGTTTGGCGTCGGCGATGGCATCACGTGCCACCGCCAGCGAGCGGGGCAGATGGACAAACCGGTCGACGCCGGCTTCCAGGCGTCTCGATTCGGCGTCCTCGGTCGGCGAGAGCGAAAACAGCGTGACATGGAACCGCTCGCTATCGAGGCGCGTCATCACTTCGCCCCACAGTTTGGCGATAGTGTGCCGACGCAGGAAATAGGACACAAATCCAATGCGAAACGGACGCTCGCCGGGCCGTGGTCGAGGCTGGTCGCAATGTGCGGCCTGGAACTGCAGCGCCGGACAGGCGCCTGCGTAAATTCGCGCCAATGCCTCCTGCAAACTCCGGTCATTGCAGCCATGGTAGGGCAGGTAGAAACCGGTCGCGCCAACCTCCATGGGGTCGGATATGGCGGGCGGGTCGAGGGCTAACCGCTCGAGTCCTTTGCGGTAGCGGCTTCGCCATTCCTCGCGCTCCGCCTCGGACGCCGTGAACTCGGGCAGCAATGTTGCCTGGAGCAGCTGTGTCTCACCGTCTTCGGCGTCATGTGACAATGCCAAGCCAAAGGCCTGCGTCGCCTCCGCCAGCTCGCCTGCCTGATGAAACATGCGGCCCAGACGTTTGTGGATTGCGGCGTTGTCCGGGTCGATCTCGCGCGCGCAGTAGACAGAGCCGGGCATCGTCGGTGCGCCCCATGTCATGGAACAAGCCTGCCAGGTGGAGGTAAGGCGGGATGTGGCCGGCGTCGATCCGGATCGCCTGCTGAAACGCCCGTAGCGCGTCAGCCGAGTTTCCCATGGTGCGGCAAGTCATGCCGAGCTCATCCTGCGCCTGCGAATGCTCTGGGTCTTGGTCGATCGAGCGCTGAAGCAGGCCTCTGGCAGCTTCGAAATCACCACGCTGCCGTGCAAGGTAGCCCAAGACATATAGCCAGAATGGATCTTCCGGTGCGGCTTCAAGCTCCTGATGTGCGAGCGCCTCAGCCTCGGACGAAGCGCCGCTATCGATCAGTGCGGCGACTCGACGACGCGTCGCCTGTTGTTCGTTCGATGGGGTGTCGCGGTTCATCTCAGGTGGCTAGTGGTTCGCCATGGCTGCTGGGAGACAAGAGTTTAGGATCCTAATGGCTTTAGGAATCCTTTGTTTACAGGCCATTATTGGCCGGGTAAAGCGCAGTCAAGGCGACGGTACCGGAACGGTGAAAACGTATCTGATCTATGATAAGCTAGTCTGTACCGGGGTATGGAACTTGCGTGCCGTTCTGTAGGTTGGCACGGAAGGTGCCCGATAGAATCGGCAGAGGGTGACGTACATGTTTTGGGGGTTATTGCGTAGGTTCGGACGGAACGAGCGGGGCGTAATCGCCATCATCGTCGCGCTGGCGTTTGTTCCGATGGTACTCGCAACTGGTGCAGCGGTTGATTTTGCGCGATCATTCATTGTCAAGGCGCGACTTGGCGCTGCGTTGGATGCTGCAGGCCTTGCGGTGGGTGCGAGCGATCCGAACAATCCCGATCTGCAGAATCTCCTGCAGAATTTCTTCGACGCTAATTTCCCAACCCAGGCACTCGTCACGCCGACTGGCCTAGGGATGACTATTGAGGGCGGCGAGATACATCTGTCCGCGAGTGCGCGGGTGGAAACCACATTCCTCAAGATCATCAACAAGAACTTCTTTGATGTCGAGGTGACCGCTAGGGTAACTCGGGAAACGACCGGCCTTGAGGTCGTTCTGGTGCTGGACAATACTGGCTCGATGGCGTCGAATAACAAGATCTTTTCCCTCAAGGACGCCTCGCAGGATTTGATTGACGTGCTGTTCGGCGAAGAGACCGAGCCCGAGAAATTGCATGTTGGTCTCGTACCGTTTGTCACAACAGTGAATATAGGCACGCAGAATGAGGCGGTTGTTAATTTTCCCACGCCAGACAATCAATATCCGCCAAACATAGACAACGCTTGGAAAGGCTGCGTTGAAGCACGCCAGTTTCCGCATGATGTGCGCGATACCTTCATCGCCGGAAATGCTGTGCAAGGTGAGTGGACGCCTTATTACTGGGAGGCGGAAACCTACTACTCGCCAACCTTGTCCAATGTGACGCGGTCGTCATCTTGCCGGAGCCGCTGGTGGCGGCCACCCAATCCACAGCCGATACCGCTGCCGCCATTGCCGCGTCCAACCGGGCGCTCCGGCGATCCTGCCTTTACAGGTAACGATTTCCGCAGCCTTGATATAACGCCGAGGACGACAAGGGGCCCCAATCAGGCCTGTCCCGATCCGATTACACCGCTGACCAACATCAGGGTTGATCTGGAAGCCGCGATTGCGCAGATGCAGCCATGGTCAGGGAATGGCACCATGGTCAATCTCGGTGCGGTGTGGGGGTTGCGCGTATTATCCCCGGGTGCGCCGTTTACGGAGGGCCTACCCTTCGGTACCGAAGGCAACAAGAAAGCGATGATAATCCTGACCGATGGCATCAACATCTTCAGTTCGGTCAGTTCGCGTTGCACGGGTACCAACCCAAGGTACAGTTCGCAATACACCGGATACGGGTATTTGAGCGAAGGTCGGCTTGGCACGACAAACCGCACCGCCGCGCAGACAGAACTCAACAATCGCTTTGCGACGGTCTGCCAGAACATCAAGGATACCGGCATCATCGTTTATACGATCGTGTTTCAATTGGACGATCCGCCGACACAGGCGCTGTTTCAGACCTGTGCAAGCGATGCGGACAAGTATTTCAATTCGCCGAGAGCTGAGGATCTGCGCACGGCATTTCGTGCAATCGCCGCGGAATTGAGCAATTTGCGCATCTCGCAGTAGGGGTGAAATGGGCCGTTTTGGAGCCATTCTTCGGAGGTATTTCTCCGGCAATCTCGGCCGGCTTGCGAGGGCGCGGCGCGGTGCCATAGCGGTGGAGTATGCGCTGCTAGCGGTACCCTTCTTCACGATCCTGTTGGCCATCATCGAGACGGGCTACATCTTCTTCGCAGCGATCCTGATCGAAGGCGCGACGGCGGAGGCGGCGCGGCAGATTCGCACTGGTGCGGTCCAGGGGTCCAGTGCACCGCTCGCGCAGTTCCGGGCCATCTTGTGTAACAGCTTGTTTGGCGTCGTTCCGTGCGGCGATCTGGTGATCGACGTGCGTAACTTCACACGGTTCGCTGATGCGAATCCGCCGCCAATTGCCGGCAACTCATTTGCACCCGGCGGCGCCGGAGATGTCGTCGTCGTGCGTGTCGCCTACCAGTGGAGCTTCATCACGCCATTGCTCAACAGGGCGCTGTCAAATGCCGCTGGTAACACGCGCTCGATCGTTTCAAGCGCGGCGTTCCGTAACGAACCATTTTAGGGATCGATCGGTGCATGCTCTGATCAAGAGACTCATCAAGAATTGCCGGGGTACGGCGGCCATGGAGTTCGCGCTGATTGCACCGCTCCTGCTGACACTTTGGATTGGAACGATCGAGTTGTCGAACGTTCATATCGTCGGCAGCAAGGCTGCCGTAGCAGCACAGGCCGCCGCTGATCTCGTGGCGCAGCGAGAATTCGTGACCGCCGATGACCTGGCTGACATCATCGCCGCCGTCAATGCAATATTGGCGCCCTATCCGATCGGCGATATTGGCTACGATATCGCCAGTATCGAGACCGATCTCGATGGCAATCTTTCGGTCGGCTGGCGCATCACACAGGGCAGTCTACAGGCGGGTGGTGGCGGTATTCCGGCGGAAGCGCAGAATTTGGTTTCCACAAATGACAGCGTGATCGTCGCCAACGTGGCCTACCTGCATCGGCCGGCTCTGGATCTTCTATTCGGCGATCTGACCCTGGACGAAGCCGCCTACGCCCGGCCCAGACGCGTGCGAAAAATACCGCTGCAATGATGCTCTGATGGTAGGGTGCCGTGTTGGCAGGCCACGGCTCTCATAGCCGGCACGTTTCGCAGTAGAAAGGCCCGGATTCGATGGACGAGCTCGCAGTCCTTTTTACCAAGGTCATCTCACCGTTCTATTACCCGTTCTTCTCTACACAGCGGATCTTCTGGCTATACCTGCTGGGCGCGTTGCTGCTGGCATACCCCGTCTATCGTATCCATGCCAGCGAATCCGGTATCAGAGGATTCCTGCGCTTTTGCCTGCCCGGCTCGATCTACAAGCACAGCTCGGCGGTGCTGGACTACAAATACTATTTCGTGAACCGGATTGCTTTCGTAGTTCTCTTTCTGCCGCTAATACTTGGTTCATCGACCGCGGCTGCTTGGACCAACGATATCCTATGCTGGGCGACTGCTGTGCCGGGCCTCGGCCATCCGCCGGGAACCGCTGCAGCGCTCCTCCTGACGTGTATTTGGGTCGTCGTCTTCGACGCCGGATTTTTTGTTGGCCATTATCTGCTGCACAGGCTGCCGATGCTTTGGGAGTTCCATAAGATCCATCACTCGGCCGAGGTGCTGACCCCTATCACCGTTTACCGAATGCATCCGGTGGACGATCTGTTGATCGCGACGATGGCGGGGTTGCTGACTGGGGTTGTCGGCGGGGTGTTCCGGTTTGTCTATGCCGGGAGT
>CAZCVU010000211.1:0-5255 GCA_964501745.1 uncultured Flavobacteriales bacterium
CGGGGCCGAGCCGGCCGATGCCCAGATCTTCAAAGAAGCTCGCGCGCAGGAACATGATCTGCGGGCCGAACAGAAGGAGCATGGAGAGAATGAGCGGTGGCAGCAGCACCAGCCCCCAATTGGCCCTCATACAGACTCTCCCTGCCGTCCTGGCTTCTTCTTCGGCTTCAATCGCCTTGGTCGGCGACTCAATACAACATTGTCTACCGCGTCAAGTGCGCGCGTTTCGTAACCGACAACTCTTCGAGACGCGCAGGACCGCAGATTTCAGCACTTCAGCCCGCCTTTACGGCGATGTGCCAGACGACGATCACAGTGGAGTTACTCCCCGTCAGCAACGTCGGCTGCGTCCGTCCGGCGGCAGCGTCTAATACCTTTCGAAGTAGGTCTTGATTTCCCACGCCGAGATGCTGTTGTGGTAATCCCACCATTCCTGCCGCTTCAGTTCGGCGTAAGACTCGAACAGATCCTTGCCCATCACCGTCTTGCCGAGGGAGTCGGTGGCAAATGCGTCGATTCCCTCCAGCAGCGTACGCGGCAGCGTCTTGACACCCAGCTTCTTCAACTCGGCGTCCGATTTCAGGTACATGTTGCCGTCGATCGGATCGCCCGGATCCAGGTTCTTCTCGATTCCCTCGAGTCCCGCCGCAAGAATCATCGCGGCGCCGAGATAGGGGTTTACCGCTGGATCGACCGCGCGACACTCCAGCCGCGGCAGCGACATCGAATGCTCCGCTTTGGCCTGTCGCCCCTCGATCTGTGGCCTGACGCCCGGCACCCGCAACATGTGGGTGCGGTTGTTGGCGCCGTAGGAAATGAAGATCGGCGCCCAGGTAAAGCCGGTCATCGAGCCCTGCTTGATCAAACGCTTGTAGGAGTTAACGAGTGGACATGTCGTGGCGACAATCGCCGGAGCGTGGCGCAGCACGCCGGCGGTGAACTGGTAAACCAGCTTCGACAAGCCCAGGCCGCGTTTGTCGGCCCGGTTGCCCATCAGATTTTCACCGGTCTTCAGCGAGGTCAGTGACATGTTGAAATGTGCGCCGCTGCCGGTGCGATCCGAATAGGGCTTCGGCATGATCGCAATATCGAGCCCGCGCTTGCGTGCAAGTTCCTTGGCCATCAGGCGCCAGAGGACGTAGCGGTCCGACATTGTGAGGACATCGGAGTAGGTAAAATCGAGCTCGAACTGACTGTTGGAGTCCTCATGGTCTAGGGAATGAACATCCCAGCCCAGCTCGTTCATGTGGCTCGTGATTTCGTCCAGAAAGTCGAGCGCTTCCAAGGTCGTCAACGTATCGTATGCGGCCTTGGCAAGCGTGTCGGTGGGATTCGCTGGCTCGATGCTGCCGTCTTCGCGGTGCCGGACGAGATAGAATTCGCATTCGATCCCGAGGTTGAACTGGAAGCCCATCTTTGCCGCCCGCTCGATCTGTCGGCACAGCACGTTCCGAGAACACATCGGCCAGGGCTCGTCGTGATATTTGAGATTGCCCGGCGCCCAAACGACCTCAGGCCGCCACGGCAGGATGCAAACGGCATTCGGGTCGGGGTGAGCCGCAAGCTCGTCGTCGCTCGGTTGCTGGCCGAGGCCGTCGAGGGCGGCGCCCGTGAAAAGCTCCGAGCCGCGCATCATCCGGTCGAAATGCTCGATTGGCACGGTCTTGCTCTTTGGCACGCCATGCACGTCGACGTAGGAGGCCAGACAATATTTCACACCCTTTGATATGAGGTCCCGTTTCATCCGCTCGAAGTTGACGGCGGATTTCGCCGCCACTTTGGCGGCCTTTGCCTTTCCTGCTTTCGCGGGTCTTGCCATATCCATATACCCTCTCCCGTCCTGGTCCCTGCGCGTGAACTGACTGTGGCGTGACGCCGGGCCGGTTAGATTGCTGCTGGTTCCTGATTTGGAAGTGAAGATATTCGCGTCGTTCGAAGTGTAATGACGATGGCTGCTGCCAGACGCCTGCCTCAATGGAACGACGATGAGCCGATGCTGAAGCGCGCTAATGTGACGCGACGTCACAGCTCGGTCAATACGCCTCACGACAAAATTTCGTCGCTTTCGGCGTGTTGATAAGCCAATGCTTATCCGCTAGTTTGCTGCTGCTTTTTATGCCCGTGTACCCCTAATTATCTTAGAATCGTAATCGTAAAGGCGCACCGATGTGTGGAATTGTCGGTCTGTTTTTGAAGAACCCCGACCTTGAGCCGGATTTAGGCAAGCAACTTAAGCCGATGCTCATCGGTATGAGCAACCGTGGACCGGACAGCGCCGGATTCGCGATCTATCGCGATCCCGTGAAGAGTGGTTCGATCAAACTGACACTGCAAACATCGGACGACGACTTTGCCTGGAAGCATGTCGCGCATGAGTTGTCCGAGGAGCTAAGCGTCGAGGTCGAGACCGAGGTCCGGTCGAGCCACGCCGTCATGGTCGTCGGGGCGCCGCTTGAAACAGTACGCAACTGGATGCGCCATCACCACCCTGAGCTGCGTGTCGTTGGTATTGGCGAGTGCATCGAGTTGTTCAAGGAGAAGGGGCTGCCGGCAGATGTCGCAGAGCGTTTCCGGCTGGAGGAGTTTTCCGGCAGTCACGCCATCGGCCACACGCGGATGGCCACCGAGAGCGCGATTACGACCGAACATTCGCACCCGTTCTCAACCGGGCTCGACTTGTGCCTCGTGCAAAACGGTTCGCTGTCGAATCACAATCGTTTGCGGCAGTGGCTGCAGCGTCACGGCGGGATCGAGTTTCAGACCGACAACGACACCGAGGTTGCTGCCGGGTATCTCGCCCATCGAATGGGTCAGGGGGCGAGTTTATCCGAGGCGCTGGAAGCGGGGCTGAGGGACCTTGACGGCTTCTTTACCTTTGCGGTGGGGACGAAGGATGGGTTCGCCGTGCTGCGTGACGGCATTGCTTGCAAACCGGCAGTTTTGGCCGAGACTGACGACTGGGTGGCAATGGCGTCGGAGTTCCGGTCGATCGCACATTTGCCCGGCGCCGATACGGCAAATATCTGGGAGCCGGCACCGGCCACAATCTACAACTGGTCGCGGGCCTAGGGCGATGCCGACCATCGATATCGCCGAGGAAGGTGCGCGCGGGCTCAATCAGCGCCTGCAGAGTCTTCCCGCTGATACCAATGAGACCTCTTGGGAGGCGCTCAATCCGCATGGTGCGCATGCCGTGGCGGTAGGCCTTGTCCTGCCGGTATCGGTCGAGATAAAGGGGCATGTCGGCTACTACTGCGGTGGCATGAACAAGGAGGCGACAATCGTGGTCGACGGTCACGCCTCCCAGGGTGTCGGCGAGAACATCATGTCCGGCATGGTACGGGTTAGGGGTAATGCCTCGATGGCAGCCGGCGCATCTGGGCACGGAGGGATGGTTGTCGTGGAAGGCGATACGAGCTCGCGTTGCGGTATCTCTATGAAGGGGGTGGACATTGTCGTCGGCGGTTCCGTCGGACACATGAGCGCCTTCATGGCGCAGGCTGGGCATCTCGTGGTCTGCGGTGATGCCGGGGCCGATCTCGGCGATTCCATCTATGAGGCCGTCATATATGTCGGCGGCGAGGTTAAGAGTCTGGGCTCGGATTGCATCGAGAAGAAGATGACCGCCGAGCATGTCGCCAAACTAGAGGAATTGCTTGAGCGTGCCGGAATCGAAGCAGATGTGGCGAAGTTTCGAAGATTCGGCTCGGCTCGCAAGTTGTACAATTTCACAATCGATAGCGCGGCGAACTACTGAGCCGTCATTTTCGTAAAGGGCGTTCAATGTCGGTTGATCCACGTAACCTACGCGAATCCGCGACGTTTACGCCGACGGTCATCGCCGAAATCCAGCGCGCCGCGCGGGAAGGCCTTTATGAAATCAGGGGCTTTGGTGGAAAGCGCCACCTCCCGACATTCGACGATCTGGTTTTTCTTGGCGCTTCGGTCTCGCGTTACCCTCTCGAGGGCTACCGGGAGAGCTGCGACACCAACGTCGTTCTCGGTACGCGCTATGCCAAGAAGCCGGTCGAACTGAAGATTCCGGTCACGATCGCGGGCATGAGTTTTGGCGCACTGGGCGCCAATGCCAAGACAGCACTCGGCCGCGCGGCGACCGCGATGGGAACCAGCACGACAACCGGCGATGGCGGCATGACGAATGAGGAACGTGAGGCGTCCGAGCTCCTTGTCTATCAGGTGCTGCCGTCGCGCTACGGTCTCAATCCCGACGACCTGAGACGTGCCGACGCCATCGAAGTGGTCGTCGGTCAGGGCGCAAAGCCAGGCGGCGGCGGTATGCTGCTGGGCTTAAAGATCACTGAACGCGTTGCCGGTATGCGGACGCTGCCGAAAGGAATCGATCAGCGCAGTGCCAGCCGTCACCCCGATTGGACAGGGCCTGATGACCTTGAAATCAAGATTCAGGAGCTGCGCGAGGTGACAAACTGGGAGAAGCCGATCTATGTCAAGATTGGCGCTACGCGCACGCAATTCGACGTCCCGCTGGCGGTCAAGGCCGGCGCGGATGTAATCGTGCTCGATGGCATGCAGGGTGGAACGGCGGCGACACAAGACGTCTTTATCGAGCATGTGGGAATTCCAACACTGCCCGCCGTGCGCCTTGCGGTGCAGGCGCTGCAAGAACTCGATATGCATCGCAAGGTTCAGCTCATCGTTTCCGGCGGCATCCGCACCGGCGCCGACGTTGCTAAGGCGCTCGCTCTGGGGGCGGACGCGGTGTCGATTGGAACCGCTGCAATGATTGCGCTCAACTGCAACGCGCCGATCTATGAGGAAAGCTACGCCGAATTGGGGACCTCGCCCGGCCACTGCCACCACTGTCACACTGGGCGCTGTCCGGTCGGCGTCACAACCCAGGATCCTGAGCTGGAGAAAAGACTCGATCCCGAACTCGGCGCCCGTCGCATGCGCAACTATCTGACGACGATGGTGTTGGAGACCCAGACGCTGGCTCGGGCATGCGGTAAATCGCATGTGCTAAATCTCGAGCCGGAGGACATGGTCGCCCTTACGGTCGAGGCGGCAGCGATGGCACAGGTTCCGCTGGCCGGCACCAACTGGATTCCGGGTCTGAGTGATCGATGATAAGGGCATTTTCGGACATGATTGCTCATGCAAAAACGTAAGAGGACAACGAAGTAGGGGAGGAAAATCGATTATGGCCAAAGACTTAGCGCGGATCGCTAAAGAGAAGAAGATCCAGTATTTCCTGATCAGTTTCGTCGACCTGTTGG
>CAZCVU010000212.1:0-5244 GCA_964501745.1 uncultured Flavobacteriales bacterium
AGATGGAAGCGCTTACCGCAGTCTCGGTGGCGGCGCTGACGATCTACGACATGTGCAAGGCGGTGGACCGGGGCATGCGCATTTCTGAGATACGCCTGACACATAAAAGCGGCGGTAAGTCAGGAACATACGAGGCTAAGTGATGATTTCAGTCGAACAGGCGATCGAGCGTATCGTTGCTGCCTTCGAACCGCTGGCGCCGGAGCAGGTCAGTCTCGCGGCGGCGCACGGACGGGTGCTCGCCGAAGCTGCCGTTTCGCGCCGTACCCAGCCGCCGGTGGCGGTATCCGCGATGGACGGCTATGCCGTTATCGCCGCGGACGTGGCCGAAGTTCCTGTGACGCTTGAGGTAGCGGGCTATGTGCCGGCCGGCGATGCGCACGAAGGAACACTGCAGCCGGGTCAGGCAGCGCGCATCTTCACTGGTGCGCCGGTGCCCGATGGGGCCGATGCGATTGTCATGCAGGAGAATACGGAGGCCAGCGACACGCAAGTGACGGTCAAGGAAAGCGTCGGTCCAGGGCAGTTTATCCGGCCGGCCGGCTTGGATTTCCGTGCTGGTGACGTCGGCCTCCAGGCAGGCCGGGTTTTGAGCGCGCGCGATATCGGCTTTGCCGCGGCCATGAACATTCCCTGGCTGATGGTCAGGCGGCGGCCGCGAATCGCCATTCTCGCAACCGGTAATGAGGTCGTCATGCCGGGCGATGCGATCGGTGACAACCAGATTGTCAGTTCGAATAGTCTTGCCCTGTCGGCGACCATTGCGGCCTTGGGAGGCGAGCCGCTGCAACTCGGTATCGCGCCGGATGACCGCGAGGCGCTGCGCAGCATGGTCGCCGGAGCCCAGGGAGCGGATCTGCTGGTCACCACCGGTGGGGTATCGGTCGGCGAGCATGACCTGGTGCGCAGTGTGCTTGGCGAGGAAGGGCTGGAGCTTGATTTCTGGCAGATTGCCATGCGTCCCGGAAAACCGCTGATGTTTGGCAAAATTGACGAGACGCCGGTGATCGGCCTGCCGGGCAATCCAGTTTCGACGCTGGTCTGCGCGATGATCTTTATCAAACCGGCCATGCAAGCCATGCTGGGTGCCGATACCAGCCGCAAGACGACGCTCACGGCCCGGCTCGGCAGCGCCGTGCGGCAAAACGATCACCGCCAGGACTACCTGCGCGGGCAGCTCTCCTACGACGGCGCTGGGCCGCCCGTGGCAACCCCCTTCTCGCAGCAGGACAGCTCGATGATGGCACGGCTGGCCCAGGCCGACTGCCTGATCGTGCGCCCACCCGGTGCGGCGGCGCTTGCCGAGGGGGAAAGCGTTGAAATCATCCCGATCGAAGGCGGGCTGGTGCAAATTTAGACAAAATTTGCTGTCACAGGCGCTGATTCTGTCTTGACCCTGTATTAGAACTAAACTAGAACATGTGTTGATGTTTTTGTTTTGTTCTATATGTTGTGCTTACTCGTGAGTCGAGGAACACGATAAGGGGTTCCGCAGATGTTGACGAAGAAGCAGTACGAACTTTTAACCTATATTCATCAACGCTTGACCGAAACCGGAGTCTCGCCCTCCTTCGATGAAATGAAAGATGCGCTCGATTTGCGCTCGAAGTCGGGCATTCACCGGCTGATTACCGGCCTGGAAGAGCGTAAGTTCATCCGCCGCCTGCCGCATCGCGCGCGCGCCCTGGAGGTGCTCCGCCTGCCCGACAACCGAACCGCCCCGCCGGGCAGCGAACGCAGCGGTTTTGCGCCGACCGTCATCCGCACCGATTTCCCCCAACAGCGGGAGCATCAAGCGCCACAGGTGGCGAACGACGTCGTGGCGCTGCCAATGTATGGCCGGATCGCCGCCGGTACGCCGATCGAAGCCTTGCGCGACGATTCCAACGTCGTCGAATTCCCCGCCAGCCTGCTCGGCAGCGGCGAGCATTACGCGCTCGAGGTTGACGGCGATTCGATGGTCGACGCCGGCATCTACGACGGCGACACGGTTATTCTCGAGCGTTGCGAGTCGGCCGATAGCGGCGCCATCGTCGTGGCTCTGGTCGATGACACGGAAGTGACGCTGAAACGCCTGCGCCGCAAGGGCGATTCGATTGCCCTGGAGCCGGCGAACACGGCCTACGAGACGCGCATCTTCGGGCCCGACCGGGTCAAGGTGCAGGGCCGCCTGGTCAGTTTGCTGCGCCGCTACTAGCGGTCGACTGTCGGCTCGAAACACGGGTCGGCGACCAAAGTCGAGTGCCACGGCTGTCGGCTACGGTCCTGACGCGTGGCGGTCGGCCACTCAGCCATATCGCGTGCGCCCCCTCTCGCCAGAGATCGAAGCGGTCGATAATCGCATGGGCCGAAGGGCAATTTTGGCGGACCGGTACCGCA
This sequence comes from uncultured Flavobacteriales bacterium, assembly GCA_964501745.1. Taxonomy (GTDB): domain Bacteria; phylum Pseudomonadota; class Alphaproteobacteria; order UBA8366; family CAVOAK01; genus CAVOAK01. The sequence continues at coordinate 2,380 of CAZCVU010000212.1, forward strand.
CTGACGATCACCGAAGCCGTGCGGCAGTCTTCAAGAAGGGCGCGTTCGTCGTGGACAAAGGCGACGATTTCACCTTCGTGGTTGAGGATGCAGCCAAGCTTATCGCAAGACATCGGCGAAGTTTCTGCCGATTCCTTCCAGGGCCAGCTTTCGGCGCTTTCGAGTCCGTCGCGGCGCAACCATGTCGCCGCACTGAATCGTTCACGACGTTTGCTGGATAGACTGAGCGCACCATCGGCGGTGCGAACGGCCATCAGCCGTCCGTTATCGGAGACGACGATATCTGGTCCGGAAGTCAGCGGTATTGTCGTGATGCCAAGCGCGACAACGGCAAGTCCCAGCCACCGCTGATTGCGGCGCCAGAGACAGAGCCACAGGCCACCGATGGCGATAAGACAGAGCCCGAATACCGGCATCGCCGGCACCAGGCGCACGGCGCCGACCCACGACGCCACATCCGTGGCAACGCCAACAATCAGCTTGAGCCCCCATACCATGGGCACCAGCGGGATCGCCTCGAGTCCGAAGGGCATCAAAATGCAAACGGCGACGGCCCAGGGCATTACCCAGAGAGCCGTCAGCGGAACGGCGACCATGTTTGCCGCCAACCCGAAGAAAGCGATCCGGTTGAAGTGGAAAAGTGCAATCAAGCCGGTCGCCACACTTGCGAGCAGTGTTGTGGTCGCAACGCCTGCCAAATAAGTGAGGGCGCGGCGCCAGAGACGCCGCCGGCCGAGCCAAATGCCAAGCGGGCGGCGCAGAGTCTCATAGGCAGCCACCAGCAGAACGACGGCGGCAAACGACATTTGGAAACTGGCGCCCAAGATACTCTCGGGCATGAAGAGCAGGATGATCATCGCTGCCCAGGCAACCAGACGCAGCGAAATCGCCGTGCGATCGAGGATCACCGCCAGCAGAACCAGACCGGTCATCAAGAATGCCCGTTGCGTCGGAATCGTCATCCCTGACAGCAGCAAGTAGCCAAAACTGCCAGTGATTGCTGCAACGGCGGCCCATTTCTTTACGGGATACTGGAGCGTCCCCTGCTCCCACAGCGCCAGCAATACCCGCAAGGCGAAGAAGATGGTTGCCGCGACAAGACCCATATGGAGGCCTGAGATGGCGAGCAGGTGCGCCAGCCCTGAATCCCGCATCGCTTCGATGACCGGTGGTGGTATAGCGCTTCGATCACCAGTAATCAGTGCGGCCGCGATCGCACCTTCAGGACCCGGCTGGGCAGCCCGGATACGCTCGGCGATTGTGTGACGAAGCCTAGCGATCGCTAGCGCTGCTTGCAGGCTTCCCGACCCTGTTGCCGCAATCGCCTGCTTGCCAGGCCGGGTGCGCGAAAGTGCAAATCCGACGGCCCCGATCTGTTCGTACCAAGCGCGACGCTGAAAATCGTATGCACCGGGAAACACTGGCGCTGGCGGCGGCGAGAGTTTTGCCAGCACGCTGGTGCGGTCACCGATCGCGACACGACTGTCTCGATGCAGGCGTAGTCTAGCCTTTTCGGGTGTAGCCGCGGTCTCGATGCCAGGGATATGTAAGCGATCAAGGAGGACGCGCGGCCCGCCGGACAGGCGCTGAATCGCAATCACGCGACCGGATATCCAGAGCGGCCCGATTTCCCGCTGCAATACGGGCGCCGCCACAAGATGACTGCGTAGCTGTCCGGCAGTGAAGCCCAGAGTCGCGATGAGAGCGCCCAGTAACAAGAAAATCAGTCGGGATGAGCGTCGCGACGCCAGCAGCAACAACCCCACCGCCGCCGACAATGTTGGCCCAAGCCAAAGTCCGGGTTCGAAATCGAGTGAGAAATAGATTGCTATGCCACAGCCGAAGATAACCGGCGTCCACAGGATCCAGCGGTCCCGTTCGGCGGCCAGGCATGCGGCAAATGCCCGCACTGTGCTTCCCGGCCAGCGCCAACGATCCAGGCGTTTTGCGCCTTGCGCGGCGCCAAGACCTCCGGCAGATCTATGCGCTCGGACAGCCATCTTGGAAAGTCTGCGTCAACACACGCAGCGGTGAAAGGGTTTTCAAAGCCGGGTGACCGGCAGCGTCCGGCCGTGATACACCCGCATCAGCCGAGAACCAGCACATAGCGAGCAGCCAGCCCCGTGACAGTCGTTACCCGTTTTGCCCCCTCACCCACCGGAATTCTGCATCTCGGCAGCGCCCGCACGGCGCTGTTCAACTGGCTGTATGCGCGCCATCACGGCGGCCGCTACCTACTGCGTATCGAGGATACCGACCGCAAGCGCTCGACCCCGGAGGCGGTTGCCGCAATCCACGACGGCCTGGACTGGCTCGACCTGAATTCGCAGGAAGAGGTCGCCTATCAGTCGCAGCAACTAGAACGTCACGCCGAAGTCGCGCAGGCGCTGCTGCAGAGTGGCGGCGCCTACCACTGCTTTGCGACCCCGGAAGAACTCGCCGAAATGCGCGAGCAGGCACGGGCCGAACACCGGCCAATGCGCTACGACGGGCGTTGGCGCGACCGCGATCCGGCCGAAGCGCCAGCCGGCGTCAAACCGGTGATCCGCCTGAAGGCGGCCCAGCAGGGCGAAACCGTGATCGACGACCAGGTACAGGGACCGGTGCAGGTCGCCAACGAGCAGTTGGACGATATGATACTGCTGCGCGGCGACGGTACGCCGACCTATATGCTCTCGGTGGTGGTCGACGATCACGACGCGGGCATAACCCACGTGATCCGCGGCGACGACCACCTGACCAACGCGGCGCGCCAGTCCCAGCTCTACCAGGCGCTGGGCTGGGAAGTTCCGGTGTTTGCTCATATCTCTCTCCTGCATGGCACCGACGGCGCCAAATTATCGAAGCGTCATGGCGCCACCGGCG
>CAZCVU010000213.1:0-5222 GCA_964501745.1 uncultured Flavobacteriales bacterium
ACATTCAGATCGATTTTCCGGAAATCAAGGCGCCGGGAATCTTTCCGATGTCGGACCTGAACTACGGTCCCGCCTTCCGCAACCTGATAGAAGACATCCGCAACACCGAGCTCGAAGACATCATGTCACAGAGATTCGAGCTCGATCTCGTCAACAAGCCCTTGATGATCACGACGCGCGGTCGCTGCCAGGGGAAAGACGGCCGCGTTCACACCGACACCGAATCGAAACTTGTCACGGCGCTGTTCTACCTCGACGATGTTTGCGATAGCGGCGGCGGGCGATTGCAGTTTCCACGCGGCCCCGACCACGCTAACGAGTTGATGGTGTAAGGGGAGGCGTGCTTTGGTGTCAGTTGCTCACCTCACAAGGCCACAGCGGTGGGATTCGCCATTCGATCCTGAGATGAGCGAGAGTGATGTTGCATCGCTTATGGCCCGGCCTGAGATTAACACGATCAACGCCGAGGCATTTCCCGACCACACGCCGCTAGCCGGTATTCTTCAAAACGATACGCAGATCGTTCACTACAAAGCCGGTGACATCGTCGTCCGGGAAGGTGATTACGGGAATTCCGCGTTTCTCATTTTGGACGGCAAATTGCGGGTATTTGTCGGCGACTATCCCGACTATCTGCTGGGCCGTGATACGGCGGGCAAGAAGGGGTTGTTCGCTACGATCAGCCAAATCTGGACCAGCTCGAAGATTCCCGAGACCCGAGATACTGAAAAGTACGGATCGCAAGCTGTCCGCTCCGGCGACAGCCGAGATGCACGAAGCCGCACACGGAGCAGCCCCTCGCGCGTCTTCGTCCAGGATGTGCCGGCCATCCTTGATGAATGCCGCACGGCGGAAATGGGGGAGGGCGAACTATTCGGCGAGTTGGCCGCTTTGGGAAGAATTCCCCGCACGGCGACGATCTTCGCCGAATCCGACGCCACGCTGCTGGAGGTGCGCTGGCAGGGATTGCGCGAAATTCGCCGCTTCGATGAAGGGTTCCGGCGCGCTATTGATCGGCGCTATCGCCAGAATGCCCTGCTGGTTCACCTCCGGGAAACCGAACTTTTTTCCAGCCTTGATGAGGATGCTCTCGGCAAGGTTGCCGATGCGACGTTGTTTGAAACCTACGGCGCCTTCGATTGGCATGTCAGCTTTCAGCGGTTGCGCTCTTCGGGGCTTGGCGGCACGGAGCACGAGCCGGCGATTGCGCGGCAGGGAGAATATGCCGATGGGCTGTTGATGATCCGCGCGGGATTCGGTCGCGTTGCCATCGACTATGGGAGCGGTCAGCGAACCATTACCTACCTGGGCGCTGGACATGCCTTCGGCTTGGAGGAACTTTACACGGCTTGGCAGAGTGGCGTATCGGTGAGCTTTGGCGCTTCGTTGACGGCGTTGGGCTATGTCGATGTCCTGCGCGTCCCGGCGCCGGTCCTAGAGGAATATGTTTTTCCGGAGATTTCTTCGCCGCCGGTGGAGAATGTTGATCCCGGTAAGAGAACGCTGACCGAAGATGCGTTGCTGGAGTGGGCGGTCGATGAGCGCTTCATCAACGCCACGAAATCCATGCTCATCGATCTTAACCGCTGTGTCAGGTGCGACGATTGTGTAAGGGCGTGCGCCTCCACGCACGGCGGCGATCCCCGCTTTATCCGGCACGGCAAGACCTTTGATCACTGGATGGTGGCGAATGCCTGCATGCATTGTGCCGATCCGGTTTGCATGATCGGCTGTCCCACCGGCGCCATCCACCGCAGCCAAGTCAGTGGTACCGTCGTCATCAATGATGAAACCTGCATCGGCTGCGTGACGTGCGCATCGTCGTGTCCCTACAATAACATCCGAATGGTCGAGATCAGGAGCAGAAGCGGCGATGCTCTGGTTGACCCCGATTCGAGCCGACCCATTCTCAAGGCCACGAAATGCGACCTTTGCTACACCAATCCCGGCGGCCCCGCCTGCGTACGCGCCTGCCCGCACGACGCCCTCAGACGCGTTGACTTTCAACAGGGAAAGCTCGTTGAAGGGGATTTATGATGAATCTCATCCGCACGCGGCATTTATTGTTTTGGTTGGCTGCGGGGATTGTCTTCACTCTGTTGCTGGTGAAAGGACGCGCGGATCGCGTGCACCTCGGGAGCCCGGTCGAACTGACCGGCTATTGGTTGCTCGGGGCAATGATCTTTCTGGCGCTCTTCAACCTCAGGAAGCGGTTTTCCATGCTACCGCTCGGAAATGCGTCCACTTGGCTCACCCTTCATGTCGTCGTTGGGTTTTTTGCGTTGGCGGTGTTTTGGCTCCACACAGGGACGATCTGGCCCAACGGCATGTATGAAATAGCCTTGGCCATTCTTTTCTACCTGACCGTGCTAAGTGGCATAGTCGGTTATCTCATTCAGCGAATCTACCCTAGGTTGCTGACCCAGACGGGCATCGAGGTGATTTTCGAGCGCATACCCCTGCGCATCAGCGAGTTGAGACAAATGGCCGAAGCGCTGGTGCTCGAATGTTGCGATCAAACGCGAGTCGATACGCTCGGCCGCCATTACCTTGATTCACTTCAGTGGTTCTTCGGTCGTCCTAGGTTCGTCTTCAATCATATCGTCGGCAGCCAGCGCAGCCGGCAATGGCTTCAGCAACAGGATGAGGCTGTTCGCCGATATCTCAACGATGATGAGCGTAAATACCTAGACAGTCTCAGCCAGCTGGCACGGCAAAAAGACCGCATCGACCTGCACTATGCGCTGCAAGGGGCGATGAAGCGCTGGCTCCACATTCATATCCCGCTCACTACGGTTCTGATGGCGCTTTCCCTTTGGCACTTTCTGGTCGTCAACGTGTACTCGTTATGATCGATCGCGATCGTTTCGATTTCGAAAGCAGTGCCTATGAGAGGCCGAACACCGGTTATGTGTGTGGGCGTGGTGCGGAATGGGGAACGCCCTGCAGGCATGGTCCGAACCATGACGGAACCTGCGGCGGCGTCGTGGAATGCACGCCTTACAACAACAAGGGGCGTTGGGAATGCCGCCGGGACCAGGCGGCGGGGGGCCCCTGCAAAAACGGACCGAGTCCCAACGGCGTCTGCGGCTGTACCCAACCGCCCTGCCAGCCTCGGCGCACATTGCGGCAGCACCGCTGGCGCCTTTCGGTGATCGCCCTGGGGCTCGTCTTGGCGGCACTGGCAGCGTTCACGCATCTCACCAACGAAGCCGATTTTTTTGCCGGGACCTTCCGTAGCGGCGCACTGGACGCGGGTGAACTCACGGACGGGCACGCGGGATTCACGGGCGCGCAAGGTTGCAAGACCTGCCATGCCGCACACGGCGCCCAACCCATGACTTGGTTCGCATCGGCATTTAGCGGGAGCGACATGACCAAGGCGTGCGTTGGTTGCCATAGCTTCGGCGGTCCGGTGTCGACGCCGCACAACGCAATCTTTGCGGTGGAGAAAGAAGTCCAGCAAACGGAATGCGCGATGTGCCATACGGAACATAAGGGGCGCGAGGCCGATATCTCCGGTTTGAGTGACGAGCAATGCGCATCATGTCACGAAAAATCCTTTACCAGCTTCAATATTGGTCATCCAGGCTTCTCGAAGCAGTTCCCCCATTTTCGACGGACATCGATAAAGTTCGATCACGTCTCGCATGTCGGGAAGCATTTCCAGGACAAGCGCAATGCAGAAAACGCCCCCGCTAGTTGCACGGTGTGCCATCAGGCCGTGTCGGCGAACCGTGCCGTCGAGCCACTTGGGTTCGAGGAATCCTGCGCCAAGTGCCACGCAGATCAAATTCCGAAGCGAAATCTCGTCTTGTTGCGGCTCCCCGAATTCGAGGAAGCGAATTTCGATCTGGACGCTGTCGTCGAAGCCTGCGGCCCCAACGAGGATGCAGAGGAAGAGGACGAATACGAAAGCATCTCCTTCGACGAGATGAGCGTGATCGCTGCCTATATGATGGATTTGCCGACCGATGATCCGGCTGAATATGGCGAAGCCTTTCAGGAACTGGTGATGGGCATGACGGAGGACGGCACCACGTCCTTGGTCGAAATGCTTGAAGGAAGCACTGCCGCGGGTAATCCGACCCAACTGCTGGCCGGCCTCAATCCCGAGGTGGCAAAGCGCCTGACGTGCGCCTGGGCCGTTAATTTGGAGTACGAACTTCCGGTCGAGCCTGCCTTCGGTGGATGGTACGGCGATCTGCTCGAGTTGATGTATCGGCCGAGCGGCCATGCAGATCCGGTGATCAAAGCGTGGCTCGATCTTGCCGTTGTCGCCAGCGGCGATGATGAAGAAGCGCAGGAGCGTGCCGACGCCATGCGCGACGCTCTTCTATCGCCCAAGCAAGGGCCGGGCGCCTGCATCAAATGTCACGCCGTAACCCGCGACGATGAAGATGGGCCATTGCGTATCGAATGGCGATTTCACAGGGATGAAGCGCGCAATTATCAATCCTATTCGCATCGGCGCCACCTTAGTCTGGTCGATCCGAAGGGCATTAAGCTTGCCGATCCCAATCAAGGCTGCACCACATGCCACAAGCTTGATGCAAATGCCGATTTTGAGGCGAGCTTCAAGGATTACGAACCGACGGCATATTTCAGCAACTTTGTTTCGATGAAGAAGGAAACCTGCGTTCAGTGCCATGCCCAGGGCCGCGTGCGGCAGGATTGCCAACTCTGTCACGTCTATCATAAGGAGCCCGCTTTTACGAAGCGTGTCACCAGAAATGAAAACTGAACCCGCACTTTCGAGCCATCGGATTTTGTTTCGGGGTGGTAACAGTGAAGGCCGGCTCCCTCGCAGTTGGCGTCGCCGTGACGCCAAGCGCACCACTCAGGGCAGCCTTCATGCGGGAGGGCGTGACCAGCATGATGATACGGCAGGCGTGCGGCATGAAGCCCGCCGCAAGTTCTAAGGTAGGGAGTTAGAAATGAATATTTTGATTGATTTGTCGGCCATCTTGTTTCTCGGAGTGTTGACGGTCTATGTCGGTAATTTGGCGCTTGTCCACAACCGCCGGTCTGCTTGGGCGCGCGGTAGCTACGAGTTGAGCCGGGAACGACTCCGCGCCGAAATCGGCCTCATCGCCGATCGCCGGCGGATCGAACGCGAGAAGTCCGATCTCTCCTGGAACGGCAACCGCAAATTTGAGATTAGCGATAAGGTGATGGAGGCTGCGGGCACTTGCTCCTTCTACCTCAAGCCGCACGACCGC
>CAZCVU010000214.1:0-5220 GCA_964501745.1 uncultured Flavobacteriales bacterium
CAAGGGCCTTCGCGAAGGACAGTGAAGGCGCGTGCCAGAGCAGCGAATTCGGCGATATCCAGTGTTTCCGCACGTGCAGTCGGTGCGACGCCTGCCATCTCAAGCAGGGCTGCCGACTTTACAGGCAAGCTTTTGAGCGCCGTGCGCAGCATCTTTCGGCGCTGGCCGAAGGCGGCCAGAACCACCGCCTTGAGGGCGTCGATTTCCGCCGGGTGCGGCGGCGTCTCGAACGGCGTCAAAGAAACTACCGAAGACACCACCTTTGGCGCCGGCACGAAAGCGCGCGCCGGTACGTCGAACAGGCGCCGCGCCTTGCACAGCCATTGCACGATCACCGAAGGCCGTCCGTAGGCCCTGGTGCCTGGGTCCGCGACGATGCGGTCGGCCACCTCGCGCTGAAACATCAGAATCAATTGACTAAAGGCCGTCGCCTGGTCGAGCCAACTCATGAGGAGCGGCATGGCAATGTTGTAGGGGAGGTTGGCGACAATCCGACGCGGTCTATCGCCGAGGCTTGCAGCATCGGCCGCGCGGGCATCTGCATGCACGATCTCAAGTCGCTGCTGCGATGCTTCGACCAGCTCTTCTAATGCCTCCACGCAGCGAGCATCGCGTTCGACCGCAATCACATCTGTTGCGCCCTCGATCAGCAGTGCACGCGTCAGGCCGCCTGGACCAGGGCCAATCTCAATCGTCGTTCCCGAGCTGAGATCGCCTGCGGCGCGAGCGATTCGCCGCGTCAGTTCAAGGTCCAGCAGGAAATGCTGACCGAGCGAACGTCGTGTGTCGAGTTCGTATTGCGCGATCACCTCGCGTAGGGGTGGCAGAGCCGCTACGGGGTCTGACTTTGGCGGCTGGGACGCTGTCGAACTAGACACGTTGCGTTCTGGCCGACTCCCGCTGGCCGCGTTGGTTGTTCGCCGCCCGGTTTGTGACGTTATCGGCTGCGATAAGCAGCGCTGAGACGAAGCTGGTCTCATCGGCGACGCCGGTTCCGGCAATCTCAAAGGCTGTTCCGTGATCCGGAGAGGTGCGGACGAAGGGCAATCCCAAGGTTACATTGACGCCGTTGCTGAAATCGATGGTCTTCGCCGGTAGTAACGCTTGGTCATGGTACATGCAGACGACCGCATCGTAGGTCTGCCGGGCGCGTTCGTGAAACAGCGTGTCAGCTGGCGCCGGGCCACTTACGGAAAGGCCATGGGCCTTCAGCTCGGCCACCGCCGGGGTAATAATATCAAGCTCCTCACGGCCCAGGTAGCCGCCTTCTCCGGCATGCGGGTTCAGCGCCGCCACAGCGAGGTGCGGGTGGCTAATTCCAAAGTCTCGAACCAATGCGGCGGCTGCGGTTCTCGCCGCTGTTACGATACTGCTTTTGTTGAGCATGCGAATTGCGTCTGCCAGCGACAGGTGAATGGTCACTGGGACAACCCTAAGATCTGGACAGACCAGCATCATGAGTGGCTCGCAGTCACCGCCCGCGAGTTCCGCGAGAAACTCGGTGTGCCCCGGATGCGAAAATCCCACTTCGTAGAGCACTTGTTTATGTATCGGATTGGTAATGATCGCTGAAGCTTGGCCGGCCATAACCAAGGCGGTTGCCTCGCGCACGGCATCGATGACTGCGGCAGAATTGGCCCGGTCGGGATGGCCCGGCGTGCTGGAGCCTGGCAGTGACCGAGCGAGCACCGGGAGCGCTGTTGAAAAATGCTTGGTAGCGCCCACTGGCGAGTCGACGGAAATGATCGGCACGTCCCATTCGAGGCGCCTAGCCAGCCGATCAAGTCGCGCCGGATCGTCGATCACGAAGAATGCCGGCAGCTGGCGATCCTTACGAGTTAGCCATGCCTTGAGCACCAGCTCGCCGCCAATTCCCGCCGGCTCGCCCATGGTAACCGCCAGTGGTTGCGCGAGGACCACCGTCATACGCGATATTCCACGAAGGCGGATCGCCGCAGGTCGCGTAGATAGCGCCGACCCAAGAGATCCAGTTTCCGCAGGCTCAGCCGGTTCTGGATCTGCTCGCGGGTTGGCAGCTCGATTTTCGCTTCGATCCGTTCGCATACCATCAGCAACAGCACCGCTGTGGGCGTGATGATCGGTTCGCTCACGCCACCGGCACCAAGGTCAAGTACGGCGTGCCGCAGGTTGGCTGGCAGGTCTTTGATTGCGATCTTGCCCAACGAACCGGACTGTGGCGATGCAATGCTTTTTGCAACGGCCGGAAGTGCCTCGCAGCTGGTTAGTGCCGATCGTGCGTTCATCGCTATCTTGGTCTTGCTCTCGACCTCGGTTGCTGTTGCACCGGTTGCAACAGGGACCACAAGCTGATGCAGGTCGAGTACGGTGTTCTCCGACGTAGAGTCTGGTGTGCGCTGGTCGCGCAACAACAAGATGTAATACCCGGCGAACGTCCGTATAGGGTCCGTTATCTGTCCCGGATCACGTTCTTGGAGCGCTTGCTCGAGCGATTCATCCAGCTGACCCTGGGTAACCCAACCCAACTCTCCGCCGGAAGCCGCGGATGCGCTGCGCGAGAACTGACGTGCCAAGGCACCGAATTGTGCGCCTTCGCGGATTTGCTTTACCAGTCGTGCCGCGGCCTTTCGAACCTCACTCTCCTGATCTGGGCTGTCAAACGTCAGGAGAATCTCTGCCACCCGGTTTTGCACCAGACCTTGATTGGTTTGTAGGCGCTGTAACTCCTCGTCGACCTCTTCGTCGCTGATGGCAATCTGGCGCCGCAGCCGCCGCTGCACTGTTTTTGTCCAGGCGATGCGAGCCCGCAGTTGTGACACCAGCGAAGATTTCTTGACCCTGCGTTGGCGCAGCAGCTCGTCCAAACCGCCCTGAGGTACGCCGTTTTGCCGTTCGATTTCTCTAAGCTGAGCTTCGATATCCCGATCGCTAACCCGGACGCCGAGTCGTGTGGCTTCCTGCAGCTGTAGACGTTCGTCGACCAGAGCACGAAGCACCTGTCCGGCGAGCCGCCGGCGGGTGTCACCGGTATCCGGGAAGTTGGCCGCAAAGATAGTCAGGTCGATGCGGGCCACGAGGTCGAGAACCGAAATGATTTCATCATTGACGATGGCGGCGATCCGCGAAACGTCCTGGGCGCGTGTCGTTGCGGAAGCGACGGCCAGCCACATCGTCAGGCTGCAGATAGCGGCAAGGGTGGCTGGTCTCGCCCAGCACCTACCGACTCTAGCTGACCACATGCAGCGAATTGTCTTCAACGATACGTCCCCAATAGGGATTCAGCGTCACGCGGACGCAACAAAGCTCCAAGGTCGAGATAGGTCATCCGAAGTTGACGCCACGCGGTAGATCGCATGGTTCGAAACGACTCCGTTATCCATCCTCAAGATGTAGCAAGCTCGCAATCCCCAAAGCTAGACTAACGCCAGCCGGTGTCCAAGCAGCCAGAAAGACCGGAATGTTGGCTGAAAGGCCCAGCGCATAGACAACATCGGTGAGAAAATAGAGAAAAAAACCTGCAGCGATGCCGCAGATGATCATGACGCTGGTGTTCCAGTTCTTGCTAATCCGCATCGAGAAGGTCGCAGCGATCAGTACGACGGCGCAGAGTAGAATTGGAATGGCGAGTAGCGAATGCCAGTAAAGCCGGTGTCTGTACCCTGAAAAACCCGCTGTTTCCAGCGTATTAATGAACGCAGGCAAGTCCCAAAAAGACATTGTTTCAGGGGATGCAAAACTGTCTTGTATCTTATCGAGCGTTAGGTCGGTCTTCTGTCGGAAACTTTCGGCGTAGCGGGCCGCTTTATTTGGCGCTGATATCCATGCCTTGCTGATATCCCAATAACCATCCTCCAACTTCGCGCTCTCGGCATCGATGCGCCCAACGAAGCTGTCTCTGCCCTCAAACAGAAAGAAGATGACCTGCTGCAAGGTCATATCGCTCTGTGACATCCGCGTCGCGTAAATCGCCGACTGACCGCCCTCGTCGGCTTGCCGCAGCCACAAACCATTTTGCGAGACGGCAAGCATGCTCGTCGTATGTTTAAGGTAGCGACTCTCAAGCCGTTCGAAATGCGAGAGCATCACGGAAGCGACCGGGTTGAATAATCCAACCTGTAACATGCCGACAACCAGCGAAATGCATAACGCGGGCACCAGGAACTGCCATGCCGAAACGCCCGCGGCCCGGGCCACCACGAGTTCACGTCCTCGCGCCAATCTCCAGAATGAGAACATGGCACCAAACAGCACACTGAACGGAAGCATCTCCTGAACGAGTTGCGGCAACTTGAACGCGCTCATCTGCAGGACGATGGCCAGGTTTGTATCCTCCTTGCCCGATGCTCGCCGAAGCAGTTCGACGAAGTCGAACAAGGCTAAGATGCCTAGCAGTACAAGGAAGACGCAACACAGCCAAAAGGCAAAATGGCGGGCAAAATATACGGAGATTGTCGGCGATACGCGCATGCGAATGAACGTCTCTTTGTGGAACCTCGGATCTATGTCGCCGGCGACGCCAATTCGACCGGTTGGCCGCCGGTGCGCCGTTTCGGCGGCACGGCCAAGAAATAGAGCGCCGCCAACAGCGGCACGATGCTGTTGGCGTACAGCAGTGGCGTGAGGATTGGACGCTTGGTGACGAGATGCGGCAGACCCAGGCTTGCAATCAAAATGGCTACAATCAGTGCGACCGCAATCAACACATGAAATAGCTGTCCCCGACGGTTGTAGGGACCGCACAGCAGAACCGCCATGGCGACCATACTGTAGGTCAACGGCAGCAGCGGTGAGGCGAGTCGAAAGTGACCTTCGGCAACGAGCTTGTTGTAGTAAAAGCGGTCGCCCTTCGATTGGTCGGGTGCGAGCAATTCGCTAAGATATCTCTCCTGCGGTTCACGCCAGCGCACCTGGTTGGCAAGTTTCACTTGGCCGATATCGAATGGCAGGCGGTCAAAATACAGCATCGACAGCTGACCTTCCTTGCGGTCGACCTGCTGGCGGTTGCCATTTACCAGTACCACCCGTGGCCCACTTTCGCTGTGGATCAGGGCGCCACTCTCCGCTTGATATGTGACCGGTACCTCTGGGTCTCGATTATCGTGCACCATGATGCCACGGAGCTCGCCGTTGGCGTCTCGCTCACGCACGTAAACTGTAATGCCGTCGCCTACCGTGTTGAACACGCCCTCCTGAAGTAGGACCAGTGAATAGTCGTTGCGAATCTTGTGCTGCAAATCCTTG
>CAZCVU010000215.1:0-5192 GCA_964501745.1 uncultured Flavobacteriales bacterium
TTTATCGAGGGGGCGTGAAGCCTGCTTGACTGCCGCTTGGGCGTGAGATTTAGGGGTTGAGCGCGTCTTTCCCAACCAGCCATCCGCGTACAAGCTGGCCGACGGCGGCAATGAGATCGGCGCGATTACCATCAATATGAGCCCCCGGTAGACGAACGATGGTTTTTGGGCTCGGAGTGATCCGCTCGAGGGTCTGCTGTGATACGGCAGGAATGCGTTCGTCGGCCTCGCCACTGATAATCAGAAACTCGCCCCGCAGATGAGGAAGGTGGGTTGAGGGTTCGAAGGGCCTGAGCATCAGAGCGATGGCGGTCGCGGCAATGTCGTTGAGCCACGGCGGTTCGATCTTGAGGTTGGCGCGCGCCAGCAGGGCGATGTCGACGCCGCCATAGGCAATGATACTGTGGGCTGGCGCGCGGCCAGCGACCTGCATCCGGCGCTGGATCGCCGGCAGAAACACCGCGCCCAGGCTCACACCAGCAATGTTCAGCCGGTCTGCATCGAACCATGGCTGCGCCTGCGCCCAACGCGTCGTCGCCACGATTTGGTCCGGTACGTCATGGGCGACGCGCCAGGCAATTGCGATACGGTCGAATACCGACCCCTTCCGCCAGCGCACCGGATCATAGGGGTAATCATAGGAGATAAGGGCATTTTCGCCGTGGTTCGACAGCCTCTCAAGATTGCGTTCGGCGCTGCGGAAGCCGGTGAATATGAGCAGTACGGGCAGTTGCTCTTCGGGATCCTGGAGATTGAAGTCCAGAGGCAGGCTCACGGTAAAGGACAACTCGCCGCCACTGTCATCGACCAGCGTGATCCCAAGATATCGGCGTTCGCCTTGTGGTCCGCTGACCGGGCGGCTGCGTTGGTCGGTCAGCGTATAGCTGCGAAGCGGCGCGTCGTAAGCCCAGTCACCGGATTTCTGGACCAGCCAGAGCATGGAAGCCAATCCGGCAACGAAGGGAACAGCTACGAAAATGCCAAGCACTCTGCTAAACCGCATAATGCTGAAGCCTAGCACGAGAAGAAGCTCGCCAAAGGGGGGCGTGATGGCCGAAACGGAGTCGACGAAGCAGTCGGTAGCTGGCGGCCCGGCGATCATCCTCGTCAAGCCGCAGCTCGGCGAGAATATCGGCACAGCAGCCAGGGCGATGCTCAATTGCGGCCTGACCGACTTGCGGCTAGTGCAGCCGCGCGACGCCTGGCCAAACGCGCAGGCGAATGCTGCGTCCTCCGGTGCTGATAATGTCATCGATGGCGCCCGGCTCCATCAGACGACGGAGGATGCTATCGGCGACTTGCAGCGCGTCTACGCTGCAACGGCCCGGCCGCGCGATATGGTCAAACCGGTGATGCGGCCGCGGGCGGCCGCGCAGGACATGTCTCAAGCGCTTGCCTCCGGGGCCGCCGTCGGCGTGCTGTTCGGAGCCGAGCGTTCGGGTCTCGACAATGATGACGTAACGCTTGCGGACACCGTTATCGAAGTTCCGCTCAATCCTGCTTTCCGGTCACTCAATCTCGCCCAGGCGGTTCTCATCGTCGGCTATGAATGGTTCATTGAATCGCAGAGCAAGGTCGGCCCGGCGGAGGACTCGGCGGCCGAGAAGTGGCGCGAAACAGGTACAACGGAGCCCGTCAGCAAGGCGGAACTACTCAACTTTCTGAGCCGCCTCGAAAGCGAACTGGATGACTGCGGCTTTCTTCTGCCACGCGAAAAACGCCCGACCATGGTGCGCACAATCCGAAACATATTTCAGCGCGCGCGGTTAACGGATCAGGACGTTCGCACATTGCACGGCATCGTTTCGGGCCTGACCCGGAAACGCGGCGACTGAAGACGCTTCTTGAGCGCGATAACCTCGCAGGCGACTTGACAATAGGGGCGCAAACTTCATACTGCGCGCCGCTCCTGGAAATGTGGGTCAAATTACCAGCCCCGCCGCACTGACGGACTACCGGGACAACAACAACACCGGCTATGAACGGGACCACAAGATGACGAAACGACTTGCTTCGAAGTACAAGATCAACCGGCGGCTCGGCCTCAATCTCTGGGGACGTCCCAAGAGTCCGGTCAACCGGCGTGAATACGGGCCGGGTCAGCACGGGCAGAACCGCCGCCGCAAACCGTCGGACTACGGAACCCAGCTCAAGGCAAAACAGCGTCTCAAGGGCGTTTACGGCAATATCGGCGAGAAACGGTTCCGCCGGTATTACCAAGAGGCACATCGCCGCAAGGGCGAAACCGGCGATAATCTGGTTGAGTTGCTGGAACGCCGGCTCGATGCCACCGTCTACCGTGCCAAGTTCGTGCCGACCGTGTTCGCGGCCCGGCAGTTCGTCAATCACGGCCATGTCAAGGTCAACGGCAAGCGCGTCAATATTCCTTCCTACCAGTTGAAGGATGACGATGTGGTGGAGGTGCGCGAAAAGAGCCGCGAGTTACCGCTCGTGCTCGATGCTATAATTTCGGCGGAACGCGACGTACCCGACTACCTCGCGGTTGACCACAACAAGATGACGGTCAAATTCGTCCGCGGCCCGAAACTCACCGACGTGCCCTATGCGGTGAAGATGGAGCCCAACTTGGTCACCGAGTTTTACTCGCGCTGAGCAGCAGCCAAAAGTAGCCAAACCGTCGAACACGGAAAAGCGCCGCATTCAGCGGCGCTACTGCCAGCTATGCCGTTTGCTGCTGCTCGATGCCCTTATCTGCCATCAACTGCTGCAGTTCGCCGGCATGGTACATATCGCGGATGATATCGCAGCCACCGATGAACTCGCCTTTTACATAGAGCTGTGGGATCGTCGGCCAGTTCGAAAACTGCTTGATGCCTTCCCGCAAACCTGGATCCGCCAGGCAGTCGATACCCTTATATTTGACGCCGAGCTGCGTCAGCGCCTGCACAACTGCGGCGGAGAAGCCGCATTGTGGAAACACGGGTGTACCCTTCATGAAGAGCACAATTTCGTTCTCTGAAATCTCCTCTTCAATACGACCGAACACTGGATTGTCGTTCATCGTCCATTCCCTTAGTTATTCTGTCGGCAAGCTCAAGTGGTTTCCAGCACCGACGTCTGGAGCGCCAGCGCATGCAACTCGTTCCCCATGCGGCCGCGTAACGCGTCGTAGATCATCTGATGTTGTTGAACGCGAGTCTTGTCCTTGAAGGCGGCGGAGCGAACGTAAGCCGCGTAGTGATCGCCATCACCGCGCAAATCGTCAATCCGAACTTCCGCATCGGGGAGCGACTGTTTTATGAGTTGCTCGATTTCAGCCGCGGACATTGGCATAGCGTATCGTTCCTTTAGAGACTCAACGGCGCGTAGCGGTCAGGGTGCCGCCATGTAGCCAGGCATCCAAGTCTCATGGGCGGCGCGCAGTTCAGTGATCGATATGGAACAACCGCGGCCCACTGTCAACGACCAACCGTCCGTCCGGCCGATTGTCTGCGCCGGCACTCCGGCATCCGCCGCCGCTTTCAGTACCGCCTGCTCCTCGCTCGTCGTGACGACGTAGCGGCCCTGATCCTCGCCGAATAGCCAGGCGTGAGGCGCGATCTCATCTGCTGGCGTCTCGAGCGTCGCGCCGACATCTCCAGCGAGCGCCATTTCCGCGATCGCGACCAATAGGCCGCCATCCGAAACGTCGTGGCAAGCGGTGACCAGTCGCGCCGAAATCAGCCGCCGGATCAGGTCGCCGTTGCGCCGCTCGGCGGCGAGATCAACCGGCGGCGGCGCCCCTTCCTCGCGGTCTTCGATTTCCTGCAGGTAGAGCGATGCACCAAGCCAACCCGTGGTTTCGCCGACGACAACAATTGCTTCGCCCGGCGCTTTGAAAGCTAGTGTTGCCATCTCGCCCAGGTTCGTCAGCAGCCCCACACCGCCGATCACCGGTGTCGGTAGGATCGCCTCGCCGTTGGTTTCGTTGTAGAGCGACACGTTGCCGGAAACGACGGGAAAGTCGAGCACGCGGGCGGCTTCCGCCATGCCTTCGACACACTCGACAAGCTGTCCCATGATATGGGGTCGTTCCGGATTGCCAAAGTTGAGGTTGTTGGTGAGAGCCAGCGGCTCTGCGCCTACCGCAGTTAGATTGCGCCAGGCCTCGGCGACGGCTTGCCGTCCGCCCTGCACAGGGTCCGCTTGGCAGTAGCGTGGGGTACAGTCGGTCGTGATGGCGATACCGCGCGCGGACTCGTCGATCCGGACGACGCCGGCGTCGCCGCCCGGTATCTGTGCCGAGTCCGCCATCACCATGTGATCGTATTGCTCCCAGATCCAGCGGCGCGAACACAGATGCGCCGAGCCCATCAACGTCTTCAGTGCCTCCAGCGGGTCGGCCGGCGCCGGGACCTGCTCGGTAGCTATGATTGGCCTTGGCGCCGCCCGTTGCCAGGGCCGGTCGTAACGTGGAGCCTGTGCGACGAGGGGTGCCAGCGGGATGTCGGCAACCGATTCGTCAAACTGCTTAAGCAGCAACCGGCCGCTGTCGGTGATTTCGCCGATGACGGCAAAATCGAGCTCCCACTTCTCAAACACAGCGCGGGCATCGGCCTCGCGTTCCGGCCTGAGGACCATCAACATGCGCTCTTGGCTTTCCGACAGCATCAGCTCATAGGGCGTCATGTTAGTTTCGCGCGTCGGCACGCGGTCGAGCCAAAGCTCAATACCGACATCGCCCTTGGATGCCATTTCCACCGCCGATGAGGTGAGGCCGGCCGCGCCCATGTCCTGAATCGCAATAATGGCATCGGTTTCCATCAACTCAAGACAGGCTTCGAGCAGCAGCTTCTCCGTAAAGGGATCGCCGACCTGAACCGTTGGTCGCTTCGTTTCAGCGTCTTCGTTGAATTCGGCCGATGCCATGGTGGCGCCGTGGATACCGTCCCGGCCCGTTTTCGAGCCGATATAGACCACCGGATTTCCAGGGCCCGCCGCCGCGGAGTAAAAGATCCGATCGGTCTCGGCGATGCCGACCGTCATTGCGTTGACGAGAATATTGCCGTTGTAGGCGGCATGAAAACCGGTCTCGCCACCCAACGTTGGAACACCGATACAGTTGCCGTAGCCGCCGATTCCCGCTACCACACCGGCAAGCAAGTGCCTGGTCTTTTCGTGGTCCGGGCTGCCGAAGCGCAGGGCGTTCAAACTTGCGATCGGGCGCGCGCCCATCGTAAATACGTCGCGCA
>CAZCVU010000216.1:0-5182 GCA_964501745.1 uncultured Flavobacteriales bacterium
CAGTCGATCGGCAGTCCCTGTTCAGCCAGCGCTATGGCGGGCTGCAGCGCGTCGGAAAAGGAGATCGTGCCGAAAGTCTCCAACGCGAGACCGAGACCGTCCACCGCACCCGGAACGCAGATCGACTCGTAGCCCTTGAGATTCCGGTCGTCCTTGACGGCGGGCCAAGTGAAGAATCCGGGGCCCATTCCACCGCTAAGCGGATAGCGCGCGGCATCGAGACGACTGGGTGCAACCATGGAGAAATCAACGACGGATACTTCCTTCTCAGCCGCCAGATAGACCACCATGAAACCGCCACCGCCGATACCGCTCATCCACGGCTCGCGGCAACCCAACGCAAATGCCGTGGCAACGGCTGCATCGACGGCGTTGCCGCCGTGTCCGAGGACATCGGCACCGACACTGGCAGCAGCTATATTCTGCGCCGCGACAAGACCAGCGGTCGAACGAACCGGTGGCTTATGTATTTGCCAATTTTCGCCGATCACCGTGATTTCCTTAGTGGCGTTCTAGGACGCAATTCGCATAACAACGTTGACGGACGGCGTAAACCGACGACCATCGGTCCGCGGGCATCCGAGCAACACCAAGATTAAGCGGCGCGGGCGCCGTGGAACAACATGTCGTAGGCCGGCAAGGTGAGAAAGTCCTCGAAGTCCGCGGTCGCGACCATCCGCTTGAACAGATCTGCTGCCGGCACGAAGGCGGAGTCGGCAAACCGGTCTTTGCCAATCGTCTCGCGTATGTTCGCCAACTCCTCGTCAAGGATCGTCTGCAGTAACGCCTGGTCGATGACGCGTCCGTCGGTCAACTCGGCTTTGTGCCGAATCCACTGCCATATCTGGGCCCGCGAGATTTCGGCGGTCGCCGCATCCTCCATCAGGTTATAAAGCGGAACGCAGCCCATGCCGCGCAGCCAGGCTTCAAGGTAACTCACACCCACATTGACGTTTTGCCTGAGGCCGGCCTCGGTGATATCACCGGCCGGAACGCTCAAGAGATCATCCGCAGTCACCTTTACATCGTCGCGGCTGCGCGCGATCTGGTTGGGACCCGGCATCTCCCGGTCAAAGACCTCCTTTGCGACCGACACCAAGCCAGGATGCGCCACCCAAGTCCCGTCATGTCCGTCGCCAGCTTCGCGTTCCTTGTCGGCCCGCACTTTCGCCAAGGCGCCGCTGTTCGCTTCATCGTCACCGCGGATCGGAATCTGTGCGGCCATGCCACCCATCGCATGGACCCCGCGGCGATGGCAGGTCTTGATCAGCAGCAAGCTGTAGGATCGGAGAAAGTGGCAGGTCATGGTGACGTCACCACGGTCCGGCATTACGCAATCGGAGCGATTCCGGAACTTCTTGATGAAACTGAAGATATAGTCCCAGCGGCCGCAGTTGAGCCCAGCCGAATGCTCGCGCAGTTCGTAAAGTATTTCGTCCATCTCGAAGGCGGCGAGGATGTTCTCGATCAGGACAGTTGCCTTAATGGTGCCGAGCGGGATACCGAGCGCCTCCTGGGCCACAATAAAGACCTCGTTCCACAGACGCGCTTCAAGACGGCATTCCAGCTTCGGCAGATAGAAATACGGCCCCGTACCCCGTGCCATCAATTCCTTGGCGCAATGAAAGAAATACAAGCCAAAATCGAACAGCGAGCCCGAAATTGGCTGGCCGTCGACAACAATGTGCTTTTCCGGCAAATGCCAACCGCGCGGCCGCACCAAGAGCGTCGCAACCTTATCGTTGAGCTTGTAGTCCTTGCCACTCGTAGGATCTGTAAACTCCAAGCTGAGGCGGGCCGCATCGCGCAGATTGATTTGGCCTTCGACCATATTCGACCAGGTCGGCGTGCTCGCGTCCTCGAAATCGGCCATAAAGACAGAGGCGCCTGAGTTCAGTGCGTTGATGACCATTTTTCGGTCGACCGGACCTGTAATTTCAACGCGCCGATCGAGCAGATCCTTGGGCAAGGGAGCGACTGTCCAATCCGCTTCGCGGATCTCCGCTGTCGCAGTCAGAAAATCGGGGTTCTCACCAGCGTCGAGCCTCGCCTGCACCGCCTCGCGCCGGGCCAACAGTTGGCGCCTCTCGGCACCGAAGCGTCGCTCAAGCATGGCAACAAAGCCCAATGCCTGCGGCGAGAGTATTTCATCGTAAGCGGGATTGGCGTCCGCTTCGATTAACACACCCTCAGACTGAGCCAGCAAATTAGTCTGTGTTGCAACCTCGGTCTTGGACATCTTACCTCCCTATCGGACACCCTCCGGAGCTATACCGGCTTGAGTGCCGCTGTCACGCCCCGCTTCACGCGGGGTCTACGCTAGTGCGCCGCTTCCCAACCAGCGCCCGAACGTTCGATACCTTAGCATCTACGCCTGTAACTGCGAAATCCTGGGCCTCATCCCTGAGCATGCGAACCCGGCTTTCGCGTAGCGTTTGGTATTCTCAGGACTCGCAGCGGGCGGCTGCAATCCGGATTTCGGTCGAAAGACGCTTGGTCACGGCAAATTGCCGGTAACTTGGGCACATTGTCGGGTGGCAACAGGCAGCATTCTCCCCCAGCTTCAAGTGGAATACCGGTGATACCGCTCAGCGGCGATGCAGTCCGGTTCCCTGCGGCGCAATGAATCCTGAACCGGCGGCACCCCAGCGGAAGACAGGGAGTCATCGTGTCATGTCCTTGGCTAACTACGACGCCGGCGTCGATCATGCGGCGCCGACAATGCCCACAATGCCGTCTGATCCGTCAACGGGCGGACGCGCAGACTACAACCGGCTCAGCGGCACGCAGAAAGCCGCCATCATGATCATGGCGGTTGGCGAAGATCACGTCGCCCGTCTGTTTTCGCTGATGGACAACGACGAGATAAACGAGATTTCGGCAAGCATGGCGAGTTTGGGCACGGTGAATGCACGACTTGTTGAGCGCCTGTTTCATGAGTTCGCGGAACATATCTCGTCGCCGGGCTCGGTGGTCGGCAGCTACGAAAGCACCGAGCGACTCTTGAACAAAGTGCTCGATAACAACCGTGTCGCGGCGATCATGGAGGACATTCGTGGACCGGCCGGCCGCACGATGTGGGACAAATTGGCCAATGTGGACGAAGGCCTGCTCGCGAATTACCTCAGGAACGAGTATCCGCAGACTGTCGCCGTCGTGTTGACAAAGCTCAGCTCAGCCCAGACCACGCCTCACGCGTACTTGCACAGCTCCCGGAAGCACTCGCGGTGGATGTCGTTACTCGCATCCTCCGCATGGAGGCGGTGCAGAGCGACATCGTGCAGGATGTCGAACGAACACTGCGCACCGAGTTCATGAACAACCTGGCGCGCACTCAACGCCGCGACAGCCACGAAGTCGTGGCGGATATCTTCAACGGCCTCGACCGCGCCACGGAAATGCGGTTTGTCGCCGGACTTGAACAACATAGCCCCAATTCCGCGGAGCGCATCAAAGCCCTGATGTTCACATTCGAGGATCTGGCGCGGATGGACGCGGCGGGAATACAGACGCTGCTGCGGGCGCTGGACACGGGGCGGCTAGCGATTGCGTTGAAGGGCGCACCGGAGGAAGTCTCCAGTCTATTCTTCGCCAACATGTCGGAACGGGCAGGCAAGATTCTTCGCGAGGATATGGATGTGCTCGGTCCAGTCCGCGTCCGCGACGTCGACGAGGCACGACAGGAAGTACTCGCAAAAGCAAAGGAGCTGGCGGAAGCAGGCGAACTCATCATTTCAGAGGGTGGCGGCGAGGACCAGCTGATCTACTGACGGTCGGATCGCCGGTAAAACACTGTGCTCAAGCCGCTGGATTGCACACCGGGGCTTGCGGCCTCCGGCATCGCGACTTGTATCAGCTGCCACCAAACCACGTATCCCGAAAGCCGGTATCTCGCGGCCAGCCTGCCGCTGAGAAGATCCTCCCCGGCAACGGGTCACACGCCACTCTGCAACTCGGCCGTGTTGCCATGCAAAGGGTCATCCCGTCCCTTCTGGTCTCCCAAGCGCGGCCACTTTTTTTTGCGCACCTGCCACCCGGACATCCAACGGTATAGGCAAATGCGATCAAGCATAACGTCGTCACCGAGGCACCGAAATTGTGATCATCTACAGCAGCTAACCGCTGGTTTGGCTGGCCGATAATTCACTGCTGTCAATCAGGATTCGGCCGCCGTGCATTCACCACACTCACAGCTCTCGCCAGCCGCACAAAGCTATCAACTATTAATGTAAGTTGACACTTACGTAAGTGAATGCTTACAATAATCAGATGGACGAGGAATTGCGCGCTATTGCAGACCCGACGCGGCGGCGAATCTTGAAGCTGGTTTGGGAGGAAGAATTGACGGCAGGCGATATCGCAGTCGGTTTCGACGTCAGTCGCCCTGCCATTTCCCAACATCTGAGGGTCTTACGTGATGCACGTCTCGTGGCCGTTCGAAGTGACGGGACACGCCGCTTCTACCGGGCAAATTCCGAGTCCCTCGCGGCGCTACACGCGTTCATCGGCGAGTTCTGGGATGAAAGCCTGGCGCGTCTGAAACTAGAAGCAGAGCGGGAACAAAGGGAGCTTGACGGTCATGGCTGAAACGAACACAGGCGTATTCGAACAAGAGATGTACATCGAGGCCAATCCAGAAACGGTTTTCTCGTTTCTTACCGACCCCGACAAGATGGTGCGATGGATGGGAGTATCGGCAACACTCGAGCCGAAGCAAGGCGGTCTATTCCTCGTCGACGTAACGAACGGAAATATCGCCAGAGGAGAGTTTCGCGAAGTTCTGCCAAACTATCGCCTCTCATATACTTTCGGCTGGGAATCGGCGGACTCGTCTGTACCTCCTGGATCATCGTTGGTCGAAATCGACCTGACACCGAAGGATCCCGGCACGATGCTGAAGTTCAAGCATAGCGGCTTACCGGAAGCGGCCGTAAAACCGCACTCTGAAGGCTGGAACCATTACTGCGAGCGGCTCTGCCAGTGCGCCGCCGGGCAGGATCCAGGACCGGATTCGTGGGTTAAGTCGGCGGTTGCGGACTAACGGCCTGCCGATTCGTTTTCGCTCATCCCCGGGGGACATTGCCACCCTCTGTAAGGAAGGCGTCGTGTCAAACATCCGACCGGCGCCGACCTGGGAGATCCTTCCCCACCGCTGTTCTGCGGTCGCCAACCGAGCGAAGAC
>CAZCVU010000217.1:0-5182 GCA_964501745.1 uncultured Flavobacteriales bacterium
GTCGGAAACAACCTTCTGCCGTCAGGGAAAATCCCTGAAGTGATTAGTACGGTATATGGGTCGCTGAACGGGATCAATGGAGGCGCCGGCGCAGGTCGCGGAGTAACACCAAAAGCGGCGGTTCCAATCCGCAAATCGGTGACGCCTGATTACATCATCTGCCTGGAAGACGGCAAGAAGCTGAAGATGCTGAAAAGGCATTTGCGCACGACCTACAGCATGACGCCCGACGAATATCGCGTGAAATGGGGCTTGTCGCCCGACTACCCAATGGTCGCGCCAAACTATTCGGCTCAGCGCTCGACCTTTGCGAAAAAGATCGGACTTGGGCGTTCAACCAAGCGCCGGCGCGCAATCGCGCACTAATCCTCTGGCTCAGTCCCGAGTGCGGCCGGGAATCACTTAGTATCGTACGATTCTTTTGGGGTCGGAGTTGGAATTGGCGGCCTGCCCCCCTGAAAGATGCTTCCCCCCGCGCCTCCGCAGCTCGATATTCTGCGCCTTCTTTTGCAGCACGTAGTGGAGCTTCCGGACGGCGGTACGCTTGAGCACTGCTTCCCCTTGTTTGGGATCCCCCACGATTGACACCTCGATCCGCGTCTTGGGGTCGATGGCAGAGACCTTCACGTACTTCCCAACGGGAATGTACTCAATGATCACGCGCTCTTCGGTATTTTTCGCCATCACCAATGCAGCCAATTACGCGAAGAAGTGGCCAGACCAAGTATATCGCCCCATAGTGTATCGCAAAGCAACCGGTGGGGGCAGCATCGCCGGGCACTGCGAGCGGCGCAGCGCGGAGCGTGTGGCTTCATACCTGTGTCAACGCGTCGCCACGACCCGAGATGGCAGCTGCAGTGGGCAATGTCGACTCGCTTCAACAGTGCCAACTCAGGTCGAACTCGATAGAATACGGGCAACACGCACCTCGCGTACGACGTCCAGCCATCCGCCCCTACACGGGAGAGACGCCATGACGGCAACAAAGGCCGCAGCCCAGGAAGCTTCGGTGCGCAAAGCACGCAGCAAACGCACACCGTTTTCCTGGGAAGATCCTTTTTTGCTCGCCGAACAATTGAGCGAAGAAGAGCGGATGGTACAGGACACAGCCCACGACTACGCGCAGTCGGCGCTTATGCCGCGCATCCTGGAGGCCAATCGCAACGAGGTTTTTCATCGCGAGATCATGACCGAAATGGGTGAGCTTGGCATGCTCGGAGCGACCATCGACGGTTATGGATGCGCCGGTGTGAACAACGTTAGCTATGGCTTGATCGCCAACGAGATCGAGCGCGTGGATTCAAGCTACCGCTCGGCGCTCAGCGTGCAATCCTCGCTGGTCATGCACCCGATTCACGAATACGGGACCGAGGAACAACGCGAGTGCTACCTTCCGAAGCTCGCAACCGGCGAATGGGTTGGCTGCTTTGGCCTTACCGAGCCGGACTTTGGGTCGGACGCGGGTGGTCTGCGCAGCCGTGCTGAGAAAGTCGACGGCGGCTGGCAGCTGACCGGCAACAAGATGTGGATCAGCAACGCTCCAATTGCCGACCTCTTCATCATTTGGGCCAAGGACGATGCCGGCGATATTCGGGGTTTCATCCTCGAAAAAGGCATGAAGGGACTATCGGCGCAGAAGATCGAGGGAAAGTTCAGCTTGCGGGCCTCCTCGACCGGCGAGATCGCGATGGATCAGGTCTTCGTTCCCGACGAAAATCTGCTGCCCGATGCCAAAGGCCTCAGCGGCCCATTCGGCTGCCTGAATAACGCCCGCTTCGGGATCGCCTGGGGCGCCTTGGGTGCGGCTACGTTTTGCTGGCATGCGGCGCGGACCTATACGCTCGACCGCAAACAGTTCGGACGACCGCTGGCGGCCAACCAGCTGATCCAAAAGAAGCTTGCCGACATGCAGACCGAGATCTCGATCGGGCTCCAGTCCTGTCTCCGCGTCGGCCGGCTCAAGGATGAAGGCCGCGCGGCGCCGGAATTGATCTCACTGGTCAAACGCAATTCCGCCGGCAAGGCGCTGGACATCGCGCGCACCGCCCGCGACATGCATGGCGGCAACGGAATTGCCGACGAATTCCACGTTATCCGGCATGTGATGAACCTCGAATCGGTCAACACCTATGAGGGAACCCACGATATCCACGCCCTGATCCTCGGCCGCGCGCAGACGGGGATTCAGGCCTTCACCGGCTAACCGAGGTGACCGACGGCGGCACAAGTCCGGCAGGCGCAAGCACATTGGGCCGCCCGGCCATCCCGATCAGTGCCGTGCTGTTGCTTATCCTGCTCGCGCTCGATTGGGGCCTACTCTGGCCAGCGATGAAGTTTGCGGTCGGCGAAATGCCCTACATGACCTTTCGAATGGCGACGTCATTGGGCGCCAGTAGCGCCATCTTTGCGATGCTTGCCATCTTCGGGCGGCCGCTGCGGATTAGCCGCGCTGAGGTAAGACCGCTGATTGTCGCGAGCCTGTTCAACGTCACCGGCTGGCTGGGTTTCTCGGGTTGGGGTTTGACCCTGGTGACGGCGGGCCGCGCGACCGTACTCGCCTATACGATGCCGGTCTGGGCTTTTCTTGCCGCCACTATCATCCTGAACGAGCGTGGCGGCCTGCGGCACGCAGTTGGCGTCATCTGCGGCCTGGGTGCGGTTGCAACCCTTGTCAGTACCGATCTCGACCGCCTGAGCGACGCCCCGCTCGGTGTCCTGGCGATGCTCGGCGCAGCGATGTCTTGGGGCATCGGCGCGGTTTTGCAGCGGCGCATCGCCTGGACCACGCCGATGACGACGATTACCGCCTGGCAGCTCCTTCTCGGCGGCATACCGCTGACCATCCTCGCCCTGGTTTTTGAACCTCACGGCGTGACGTTGGCGACACCCAGCGCCTGGGCAGCGACCGCCTTTGCCGCCCTCATCGGGACGGCGCTCGGCCTCAACATCTGGTTCAAGATCCTGCAGCTGGTGCCGACCAACGTCGCCTCGCTGGGTGTTCTGCCGGTGCCACTGATCGGTGTGTTTGCGGCCGCCGTAGCGCTGGGCGAACCAACCGGATGGCCCGAGCTGACCGCCCTGGCCCTGGTGACGGCTGCGCTGGCGACCATCATGCCAATGCCGCGACTGTGGGGAAAAAGCGGCTGAATCGCCGGATCGGTTGCTGGCTTCCCGATCCGCTTGGAAAACGGTCGACTGAAAACCAGGCCGAACCATCTAAAGCAGCCTTGTTGCGTCCGGCTTACATCTTGAGTCCGGTTTACATGGTCTTCGGTTCCCGAAACATGGTATCCGGGTTCGTGGCATCGACAGGGAGGATTCTGCCATGCAGCTAACCGGCATGCTCTACGGTAAGCAGCTTCTAAGTCTGGTCAATTTCCCGGCGTCGGAAGTGCTCGGCCCCGGGACCAATGAGCAGGACATCCGGGCACTGCTCGAACGCTATGGCGAAATCTTCGTCAAACCGATCTTCAAGGGCGGCGTTGGCAAGAAGGGGCAGTCCGGCCTGGTCAGCAGAGCGAGCGACCTAAAGACCGCGCTCGAGGAGAAGGAGCGGCTCTATTTCGCCAAGCACAAATTTGGCAACACTGTCGTCAAGGCCAACGGCGTGACGTTCGAAGGCGCGGTGCAGGCCGAACATGAGGTCTATGTCTCGATCACGGACTCGACCCGGTTTCGGGCACCATCTCTGACCATCAGCCATCGTGGCGGTATCGATATCGAGGAGCTCGACAGTACGGAGATTGCCCAGGTCCCCTTCGAGGCGCTGACGGGATTGAAGGCCTTCGTAGTGGCCAACGCGCTGGCCGATCTGAACGCGCCGGTCGCCATCCGCTCGCCGCTCGTTCAGGCCGTGCCACGGCTATGGGAGCTGTTTCACAACTATGGCCTGACGCATCTCGAACTCAATCCGATCCGCATGAGCCCGAACGAAAGTGGCGGCCTGGTCCCCGTCGCCTGCGATTTCAAATGTGCGTTCGACCGCGACGACGTGCGTTGGCATCGTCTCAGGCTGCCGGATCATGTATTTGCCTCGGACTACTCCGATTTCGAGCAGGAGATCAATCAGCTGCGGACCTACAGGGGGCAGAGCGATGTCTTGGTCTTGAACCCGGCAGGGACCATCCTGGCGCCGACCTTCGGAGGTGGAGCCAACTCGACCGTCAGCGAAGGGCTTGGCGAGGATGCGATCATCTCATCGGATTTCGGCGGCAATCCGCCCTATGAGAAGATGCTCAACGTCGCGCGGACATGCTTCCGCCACTGGCTGAAACAGTCGAACGTCCTGTTCATCATCGGCGGACGCGCCAACAACACTGACATCTTGACGACCTTCCGCGGGATTGCCGACGCCTTGCGCGAATACTTCAACGAGAACGGACCAACGCCGTTGTACGTGGTCGTCGGCCGTGGCGGGCCAAACCTGGTTCGCGGCATGAGCATACTGTGCGACACGCTGGATAGTCTGGGCCTACCGTACCGGATCTTCGGATTCGATTCCGCCATTACGGAAGTCATCAACTACGCTAAGGCGGTAAACGACTGGATGAAGCAGGAAGGTCGCCTGCAGATTGCCGAAAGTCTGGGCGTCTCCAGCTGAACGAGGCTTCGAATGCTGACATCGCAGGGTAAAGGCGGGATTCAAGAGCCGACGCACAAGATCGGTCTCGAGACGTTTCCTTATTATGTGGGCATAGGGTCCCTGTCGGAACTGGCGACGCGAGAAGACCGCGTTTGCGTCTTGAATATCCTGGGCAACGAATCGCGTGTCGTGACCCCGGTCAGCCACACCTTTTCGGGCGGCAACGTGGTATTCGGTACCTCCCCCGGACGCCAGGGGCAAGTCCTCGAGTCGCCAGTTGGCGACATCCCGATCTTCGACAATGTTCGCGCCGGCCGAAACGCCGGCCTGCGTTTCAACACCGGCGTTGTCTATCTGCCTCCACCCGCCGTTCGAGACGGCGTCGCGGAGCTGGTCCGGGTTAATCCCGAGGTCAAGAAGATCATCATTGTTACCGAAAAGGTCGCAGTTCACGATGCTCGGGAGATCCGCGCCATATGCCAGGCGCGCGGGGTCGATGTGATCGGCGCCAACAGCCTCGGTGTTGCCGACTCCTGGAATCAGGTCCGCATCGGCGGAGCGCTTGGCGGCGACAATCCGGAAGAGGTGCTACGGAAGGGC
>CAZCVU010000218.1:0-5181 GCA_964501745.1 uncultured Flavobacteriales bacterium
TCGGCGAGTTCCAGTTGATGCAAGGTAAGCTTGCCGACATGTACACGACGATGAACGCCTGCAAGGCCTATGTCTATTCGGTGGCCCGCGCCTGCGACCGCGGTCAGACGGCACGCAAGGATGCCGCTGGCGCCATCCTGTTCGCGGCCGAGAAGGCGACCTGGATGGCGCTTGAAGCCATCCAGTGCCTTGGCGGAAACGGTTATATTAATGAATATCCGACGGGTCGGCTGCTGCGCGATGCGAAGCTCTATGAAATTGGCGCCGGTACCTCGGAAATCCGCCGCTGGCTGATCGGCCGCGAGTTGTTCGAGGAAACCGGGTGAAGTCGCAACGGGAAACGTGGTTTTAAGGAGGCTGACAATTGGACTCAGAGACGCAGATCGTAATCGCCGCCGCACAGCGTACGCCGGTGGGCGGTTTTCAAGGTGATTTGTCGCCTGTGACCACGCCGGCGTTGGGTGCAACGGCAATTCGTGCGGCGCTGGAACAGGCTGGCCTTGACGGTCAGGATGTGAGCGAGACCTACATGGGCTGCGTCCTGCCGGCTGGCCTTGGCCAGGCGCCGGCACGTCAGGCGTCGATGGCCGCCGGTATTCCCGATCATGTAGGCGCGACCACAATCAACAAGGTATGTGGCTCGGGCATGAAATCGGCAATGCTGGGTCACGACCTGATTCGCGCCGGGTCGGCCAAGGTGGTGGTCGCAGGCGGCATGGAGAGCATGTCGAACGCACCCTATCTCCTCGACAAGGCGCGGGTCGGGTATCGGCTCGGCCACGGCAAGCTGGTCGATCATATGTTCGTTGACGGCCTCGAAGACGCCTACGATCCGGGGCGCCTGATGGGTGTGTATGCGGAAGCGACCGCCGAGGCCTATCAGTTCACGCGCGAGGCTCAGGACACCTTTTCGCAGGAGTCTCTAAGTCGCGCGCAAAAGGCGCAAGCCGACAGCGCATTCGACGATGAAATTGTTCCGGTGACGGTGAAGACCCGCAAAGCTGAAGCGACGATCGCTTCCGACGAGCAGCCGCGGACGGCAAAGTCAGAAAAGATACCGACGCTGCGGCCCGCCTTCAGAGAGGATGGGACAGTGACGGCCGCCAACTCCAGCTCGATTTCCGACGGCGCGGCGGCACTCGTCTTGATGAGCGCGGATGAGGCGGCGGCGCGCGAGATAAGGCCGCTGGCGGCGATCCGTGGTCACGCCTCGCACGCCTGTGCGCCGGAGTGGTTCACGACCGCACCAATTGGCGCGGTCGGCAAGCTGCTGGAGAAAGTGGGCTGGCCGGTTTCTGACGTCGACCTGTTCGAGATCAACGAGGCGTTTGCCGTGGTCGCTATGGCTGCCATGCGCGATTTGGACCTGCCTCACGACAAGGTCAACGTTCATGGCGGCGCATGCGCGCTCGGACATCCCCTTGGCTGTACCGGCGCACGTCTGATCGTCACCCTGCTCGCGGCGCTGGCAAGGCACGATCTCAAGCGCGGTGTTGCCTCGCTCTGTATCGGCGGTGGTGAGGCCGTGGCCATTGCTGTGGAAAGGCTGAACTGAGTCATGATCGGTAAACGTTTTTTTTCGGGTTCGACCTACGAGGAGCTGTGCAGCTACGCGCGTGTCGTCGTCGACGGCAATATGGTCTACCTCTCGGGCACAACCGGCATGAACTATGAGACCGGCGAGATGTCCGACGATGCACTCGAGCAGACAAGGCAGTGCTTTCGCAACATCGAGGCTGCCCTGGCCCAAGCGGGTGCCGGCAAGGACGATCTGCTGCGCATTCGCGTCTTCATCGCCGATCGCAATGACTTCGAGCAGGTGGCGCCGCTGATCGGCGAGTTCTGTCGTGCCGCGTGCCCGGCAAATACGACAGTGGCTTCGCCGCTAATGGAGCAGCGCATGAAGATCGAAATCGAAGTCACCGCCAGAAAGCCCAGCGGGGAGGACGAGTGATGCCAACGGTTCTCATCACTGGCGCCGGACGCGGTCTGGGTGCCGAGCTGGCGCGCCAGTATCTGGCGGACGGTTGGCGGGTAATCGCGACGGCACGCGATCCGGCGCAACTCGACGAGCAAGCCGGTTATCAATGCGAACGGCTCGATGTTTGTGATCGAGCGAGCGTCGACGCGCTGGCGAACTCGCTTGACGGTATTGCGATCGACGTCTTGCTCAACAATGCCGGCGTCAACCATTCGCTCGAGGTCACGTTTGGCGCTTTCAACTATGACGACTGGCTTGAGGAATACCGGGTCAACACGCTTGCGCCGCTCAGGGTCGCCGAAGCGCTGGTCGGGCATGTGGCACGTTCCGAGCGCAAACAGATGGTGTTTGTCTCCTCGCAGACCGGCAGCAATACGCTCAACACATCGGGTGGCTCGCCCGGCTACCGAGCCTCGAAGGCAGCCCTAAATTCTGCTGTACGCAGCGTTGCGTTCGAGCTTGCTTCACGCGGCATTACCTGTGTCCTCATGCACCCGGGCTGGGTGCGTACCGACATGGGTGGCGCTAACGCGACTCTGGACAAAGAGACGAGCATCCAAGGCGTTCACCGCGTGATTGACGGCCTGACGCCCGCCGACAACGGGCGCTTCCTCAACTACGACGGCAGCGAGATTCCCTGGTGACGGCAGGAGGTGACCTTCGAGCATGAGCGCCGACATTGAATTCTATTTCGATTTCTCATCGCCCTACGGCTATCTCGCAAGCTTTCTGATCGACGATCTCGCTGCGCGTCACGGGCGCGGCGTCGACTGGCGGCCGATGATGATCGGTATCGCAATGAAGCAGACCGGCAGCCAGCCGCTGGTCGCGATTCCCCTCAAAGGTGACTATTCGCGCCACGATCTCGAACGCACGGCGCGACGCCTCAACATTCCGTTCGTGGTCCCGGAACCATTTCCCATCATGGCGTTGGCGGCGGCGCGCGCCTTCTATTGGATCAGCGACGACGATCCTGTTCGGGGTCGGACATTTGCCAAGGCCGCCTTCCAAACTTACTTCGGCGAAGGACGAGATATTTCAACACCGGCCACGGTGGCCGAGGTCGCCGCTGAACTCGGCGTTGATCGCGACGCGCTGCTGTCGGCCCTCAAGGAGCCTGCTCTGAAGGACCGCCTGAAAACCGAGACCAACGCCGCGGTCGAGCGCGGCGTATTCGGGTCTCCCTTCATATTTGTTGATGGCGAGCCATTCTGGGGCGCCGATCGTTTGCGCGATGTCGAGCGTTGGCTCGACACCGGCGGCTGGTAGCGTCCCGACCATGACCTCGGACGATTCAAACGGCCGCTCCTCGACCGGTGGATTGACGGGTGTTAGCTGGAATTTCGTCGACAAATTCATCACTGACATCGAGGGTCGGATCGAAGGTTGGCTTTATAAGGCCGACACCCTCTGCCTCTGGTACATCGACGCTGTGCAAAAGGCACACGACGTTCGCGGCGATTTATGCGAAATCGGTGTTTATCATGGCAAGTCGCTGTTGCTGATGGCGAACCTGCGGCGGCTGGACGAGACCATTTACGGGTTCGATTTCTTTGCCGAGGGAAATGAACCGATCGTGCGGGAGGTGCTCAAATCATACGCCTTCTTTACGGAACGCGTGACGCTGGTTGCCGGCAATACCCAGGATCTTGAAGCCGAGGACCTAAAGCAGTCGATTTCGGCACCCCTCCGCCTGCTCCATATCGACGGCGGGCATACCTATAGTGAATGCATGCACGATCTGCTGACGTTCCGATCGTTCCTTGGCCAAGACGGCGTCATCGCCGTCGATGACTATTTTGACCGCGAATATCCCGGCGTTGGATCGGCGGTGAACGCATATTGCCGTTCGCGCGAAGGTCGAGCGTTCCGTCCGTTTTTGATGGGCCAGAACAAAATCTATTTATGCCGGAATTCAATGGCCTCGCGGTTTCAGCGCGAGTTTATTAAGAGCGATGCCTTCAACGCACAACTTGGCGCGGAAAGCATGCAGGACGGTGTCGTCCTCATTCCCTTTAGCCGCTATCCAGTTTCGCGAGACAGGCTCGAACAGCTGATCGCGCAGGACGGCGCACGCTCATGACAGCCGTCAAATCCACAATCGACACGGGTTCCGCTGAATTCCGCGACAACGATGCGGCTATGCGGGCGCTGGTCGAGGATCTGGAATCCAAGGTCGCAGAGACGGCGCTTGGCGGTGGCGCACAGGCGCGTAATCGCCATGTCGAGCGTGGCAAGATGCTGCCTCACGAACGTGTCGAGGGGCTGGTCGACGACGGCGCGCCCTTGCTCGAGCTGAGCCAGCTTGCCGCCTACGGCATGTATGACGACGTCATCGCGGGTGCCGGCATCATCACCGCGATCGGCCGTATCTGCGGCACTGAATGTATGATTGTGGCAAATGATGCGACCGTTAAGGGCGGCACCTACTACCCGGTCACGGTCAAGAAACACTTGCGGGCCCAGGAGATAGCTGAAGTCAATAATCTGCCCTGTATCTATCTCGTCGATTCCGGCGGCGCCAACCTGCCGAATCAGGACGAGGTCTTCCCCGACCGTGATCATTTCGGACGCATCTTCTTCAACCAGGCGCGCATGTCGGCCAAAGGCATTCCGCAGATCGCGCTGGTTATGGGGTCGTGTACTGCGGGTGGCGCCTACGTTCCGGCGATGGCCGATGAGGCGGTTATCGTCAAGGGAGAGGGGACGATCTTCCTGGCTGGCCCGCCACTTGTGAAAGCGGCTACGGGCGAGGTCGTAACGGCGGAGGAATTGGGCGGTGCCGAGGTCCATGCGCGAACCTCGGGGGTTGCCGATCACTATGCCGAGAACGACGCGCACGCGCTGGCGTTGGCGCGGCGTATCGTCGGTAATCTGAACCGTGTGAAACAACCGCAGCTCGCCCTGCGCGAGCCGGCCGAACCCGTCTACGATCCGGAAGAGCTCTACGGTGTCGTGCCGGCGGACCTGCGCCGCCAGTATGACGCGCGCGAGCTCATCGCCCGCCTCGTCGATGCGAGCGAGTTCGACGAATTCAAGGCGCTCTACGGCATGACGCTGGTTTGCGGCTTCGCACATCTCTGGGGCTATCCGGTTGGCATCGTCGCCAACAACGGCATCCTGTTCTCGGAGAGCGCGCTCAAGGGTGCGCATTTTGTTGAGCTCTGCAGCCAGCGCGGAATCCCGCTGGTGTTCCTGCA
>CAZCVU010000219.1:0-5177 GCA_964501745.1 uncultured Flavobacteriales bacterium
CCAGCAAAGTGACGCTCGATACTCACGCGCTGGCGTGTTGGGCTTTATCCGGGTGTGCTAGTCGAACGTGGGAAGCAGAATGGAAAACCTAGACACACTCCGCGACGAATGCCTGGCCGCCGTTGAATCGGCCAAGTCGATCGAGGCGCTTGAGGATATCCGCGTCGCGCTGCTTGGCCGCAAAGGCCGCGTGACTGCGTTGATGAAAGGCTTGGGGCAAGTCGACGCAGCGCAGCGTCGGGAGGTTGGGCAATCGCTCAACGCCGTCAAGGATGCCGTCGCCGAAGCGATTGATGCACGTAGCCAAGTGCTCGCATCGCTGGCGCTCGATGCGCGGCTCGAGGTCGAGGCCGTTGACGTTTCGCTCCCCTCACGGCCGGAGCAAGCGGGCAGGCTTCACCCAATTGGCCAGACCTTCGACGAGATTATCGCGATCTTTGGAGAGATGGGTTTCGTCGTTGCACAGGGCCCCGACATTGAGGAGGATTTCTACAACTTCACGGCTCTCAATATCCCGCCGGAACATCCAGCGCGGCAGATGCATGACACATTCTACCTGCAGCGGCTGGGTGCCAATGCGGGCGTGAAAAGCGACGAGATATCGACCGACGGTCGCCGGCTGCTCAGAACCCATACCTCACCCGTACAGATACGAACCATGCTCGCGGGCGAACCGCCTTTTCGGGTGATTGCGCCAGGCCGCACCTACCGCTGTGACAGCGACATCACGCATACGCCGATGTTCCACCAGGTCGAAGGTCTGTTGGTCGACACGAATGCGCATATGGGGCACCTCAAGGGCTGCCTGATCGAATTCTGCCACACTTACTTCGAGACACCCGACGTGCCGGTAAGGTTTCGACCGAGCCACTTTCCCTTTACCGAACCGTCGGCAGAAGTCGATATTGGCTGTTCGCGCGACGGCGGCGAACTCAAGATCGGCGCCGGTGACGACTGGCTTGAGATCCTCGGCTGCGGAATGGTCCACCCCAAGGTGCTTCAAGCCGGCGGCGTGGACTCGTCGAAGTATCAGGGTTTCGCCTTTGGCATGGGCATCGAGCGTATCGCCATGTTGAAATACGGTATTCCCGATCTGCGTACTTTTTTCGATGCTGACATTCGCTGGCTCCGGCACTATGGCTTTGTGCCGCTTGAGGTGCCGACACTGGTACGAGGACTTACGCTGTGAAGTTCACCCGCGCCTGGCTCGGCGACCATCTTGAGTGCGAGGCAACGGCACAGGATTTGGCGACGCGGCTGACTGCGCTCGGTCTCGAGGTCGAGGAAATCGTCGATCAAGCGGCCGCGCTTGCGCCCTTCACGGTGGCGCGTGTTGTCGAGGCGAGCGCTCATCCTGACGCCGATCGGCTCAAGGTCTGTACCGTCGAAACCGCTGACGGCACGTTTCAGGTCGTTTGTGGTGCACCGAACGCGCGCACCGGTATGAAGGGTGTTTTCGCGCCGGCTGGATCGCATGTCCCCGGGACCGGCCTCGACCTTAAGAAGACAAAGATTCGCGGTGTCGAGTCCAACGGCATGCTGCTCTCCGAGCGTGAGTTGGGCCTCTCGGACGAACATGAGGGCATCATCGAGCTGCCGGATGATGCGGCAGTTGGCGAGCCATTCGCCAAGATTGCCGGGCTCGACGACGCCGTCATCGAGATTGCGATCACGCCAAATCGAGGCGATTGTCTTGGTGTTCGCGGCGTTGCGCGCGACCTTGCGGCGGCCGGTGTCGGTATACTCAAACCGCACCTCGAGATCGATGGACAGGTCGTTGAGGGGAATTTTGACAGCCCGATCAGTTGGCGACGCGATCTTCCGGACGACTCCGGACAAGCCTGTCCGATGGTCGTCGGCCGAAGCTTCCGCAACGTCAGGAACGGCCCCAGCCCCGATTGGCTGCAGCGACGCCTCAGAGCGATCGGTCTGCGGCCAATCTCGGCGCTTGTCGATATCACGAACTACGTCACCTTCGATCTCGGGCGACCGCTGCATGTCTTCGACATCGACAAGCTCTCAGGCGACCTGACGATGCGTTTCGCACGGCAAGGCGAAACCATCCTGGCGCTCGACGGCAAGCAATACACGCTCGACGATGAGATGGTCGTGATCGCCGATGAGGGCGCGGCGGCGAGTAAAATACAGGGCATCGGCGGTGTCATGGGCGGCGAGGTGAGTGGCTGCACGGAAGAGACGCAAAACGTCTTTCTTGAGGTGGCCCTGTTCGATCCGGTGAGAATCGCCGCGACTGGGCGCAGGCTCGGCATCGAGTCGGATGCGCGTTACCGCTTTGAACGCAATGTCGATCCTAAATCCGCAATGTGGGGTGCCGAGGTCGCGGCCCGACTGGTTGCCGATCTATGCGGCGGCGAAGCAAGCAAGCTGACGATCGCCGGTGAGATGCCGGACCGCTCGCGGCAGATCAACTTGAGGCCGGAACGGGTTATGAGTTTGGGCGGGCTCGATCTTCCCGAAGACAGAACCCGAAGCATCCTTGATGCGCTTGGCTTCTCGACCGAGCGCAGCGACGTCGCGATCGTCGCCGAGCCGCCATCCTGGCGTCCGGACATCGAGGACGAGCCCTGTCTGATTGAAGAAGTGCTGCGGGTTCACGGCTTCGATGCTATCCCAGCGGTGCCGCTAGAACGGCAGACAGCATTATCGGGCGCCGCAATCTCGAAGCAGCAGCGCCGCGAGTTCCTGGCCCGGAAGGTGCTGGCAGCGCGCGGCATGGTTGAGGCCGTTACCTGGTCATTTGTCAGTGCGGAAGAGGCGCGCCTATTCGGCGGCGTCTCACCTGCGCTCAAACTATCCAATCCGATCAGCACGGACCTTGACGTCATGCGGCCGTCGATCCTGCCGAGCCTATTAAACGCGGCCGCGCGCAACGTCAATCGCGGCTTTCACGACTTGGCGCTCTACGAGGTTGGTCCAGCATGGCGCGATGACTTGCCTGAGGGTCAGGATCTCGTCGCGGCTGGAATTCGCAGCGGCGGCACGGGTCCACGCCACTGGGCCGAAGCACCGCGAGAGGTAGACGCCTTTGACGTCAAGGCGGACGCTGAGGCCGTTTTGACTCACTGCGGCGCACCGATGGAGAATCTCCAAATCGCCCAAGATGCGCCCGACTGGTACCATCCGGGCCGGTCCGGCACGTTCCA
Organism: uncultured Flavobacteriales bacterium; assembly: GCA_964501745.1. Lineage (GTDB taxonomy): Bacteria > Pseudomonadota > Alphaproteobacteria > UBA8366 > CAVOAK01 > CAVOAK01. The sequence continues at coordinate 3,165 of CAZCVU010000219.1, forward strand.
GCTCGGTCCAAATATACTGGCGTGGTTTGGCGAGCTTCACCCGCGAATTCTGCAGGCCTTTGACCTGCAAGGGCCGGCAGCGGCCTTCGAGGTGGTTATCGACAATATTCCGGCGCCCAAGTCCAAGTCGGCGCCGGGCCGGCCGCCGCTAAGTGCATCGCCTTATCAGGCGGTCACCCGCGACTTTGCGTTTGTCGTTGCCGGCGATGTGCCTGGCGCAAAAGTTGTACGTGCCGCCAGAGCCGCGGATCGTGCCCTGATATCGGATGTTGACGTGTTTGATCTCTATCGGGGCGAGCATATCGGTGTGGACGAGAAGTCGGTGGCGATCTCGGTAACGCTGCAGCCGACCGAAGGCACGCTGACGGATGCCGAGATCGATGCCGTCGCTGACAAAATCGTCGCGGCGGTTGGCAAGCAGACAGGGGGCGTCTTGCGCGATTAGGCCGCAAGGCCTCGGGTCGTCCTTCGACAAGTTAGCTTCGGGTGCTGGCACCCATCCCTGACCACAACCGCTCTCCGCTTCAACTGCGTTTGCAGTTGACAGCCGCGCAGAGATCGGAGAAATTTGCTGCTGATCGCAGATATTGCGGTGTCGTTGATTAGGGCCGCAACATATTGTGCACGTGGCGAGATTGAAGTCCAGATCATGGAAGATGGGTTCGCGGCATGCCCTACGACAATTCACCTGAAACTAGGACCAAGCGGTCATACGCGATCAGCTGTTCCAGCCAGTTTCGCGAGGCCGCCCTGGCGCTCGCCGAGCGACGCGGAGTCAATGTCGGCGATCTTGCGCGCTCGATCCTACTGACCGTACCCGCCGATGTCGTGGAGCGACTTGCGGACCCGGGCGAACCAAAGGCGGACGATCGTGAGACGATCGTTCTGAAGTCAGGTCGAAACCCCGGCAAGCTCTGGCGCCGCAAGCCGCGGCTACAGGTTCGGCTGCCGCCCGGCTACGGCGCTGCGACGATACGCCGGGCGCTAGGATTGGCACTGGCGCTCGACAGTGGCGGCAAGGCGCTGCTGATTGAGGACGGGCGGAAGCCCCGGACCCGGGATCGTCTCAAGGTGGCGGAGGATGAAATATCCCGACTGAGTGCGATCGTTGAGGCACTGGCCTTCATGCCGTTGCCGGACGGCGTGAAGAGCCGCCACGATGCGCTTTACGTGCTGGGGTTCTCACACGACGGCGCTCCGGATCAGCGGACGATCAAAGCCAGATACCGGATGTTGGCGACGATCCACCACCCCGACAGCGGGTTTGGCGATCATCGGCGCATGAGCCAGCTCAACGAGGCGATGAACCGTCTGCGCAACGGCGCTAGCTGATCGACGGCGAGGCGTTGGGATTCGGTTTCCACAGCAGTAGTACGGTTGTAAGAAGGCGGCGGCGATCGGTAGGCGGCGCCCGCCGGCTTCCAATCTGAAACTCCAATAAACAAAAGAATTGGGAAGGATCTTCAATGAGCGGTGCCAAGATACTGGCTTTTGCCGGCAGTACGCGCGAAGCGTCCGTGAACAAGAAGCTCTTGGCGTTCGCAGTCGCGGGCGCCCGCGAGGCCGGCGCGGAGGTTACGGTCATCGACCTGCGTGACTATCCAATGCCGATCTATGACGGCGATCTCGAGGTGAAGGATGGCATTCCTGAAAACGGCCGGCGAATTCATGCGCTTCTCGAGGCACATGACGGGCTGCTGATCGCCACGCCGGAGAACAACTATTCCATCAGCGCTGTCTTGAAGAACACGATCGACTGGACATCTCGCGCCTTCGACGACAAGCCGCCGGTGCACTATTATCGCGGCAAAACAGTGGCGCTGGTGTCGGCGGCAGGTACGCACGGCGGGCTTGTTGGAATGACGCACCTGCGGCAGATCTTGAACGCTTTCAAAGTTATGGTAATTCCCGAGCAATACGGCATCGTCTTCGCGTTTAGAGAACTCGACGAAAATGGCCAACTCAAAGAAGAGCATGTGGCGCCTGCCAAGGCCATCGGGGCGCGACTAGCTG